>DASRZG010000451.1:0-17268 GCA_035686585.1 Phycisphaerae bacterium | reverse complement strand
CCCCGCCCAGGCCCGCACCGGCGCCGGACCCGGAGCGGATGATCCAGCAGGAGATGGACAAAGCCGCCTGGAGCATGGTCCAACTGGCCGCCCGCATGTCCGTTGTCGAGAACCGGCGCGAGGAGGCCATGGCCACCTACCGCCGCACCATCGCGCTGTTCCCCAAGACCGCCTGGGCCGTCGTGGCCAGGCAACAACTCCGCAAGGCTTTTCCCACCGAGGAGATCTGATATGGAACGCACCACGCACGTAGTATGGCTACTCGGGGCGATCGTCGCCGCCTTGACCGTCGCCGCCGTCCCGGTTGCCGCCCAGGCCCAGATCGGCCCGGAGGACACGGGTAGCCCGGCCACCCGGCCGGTCAGACGCACGGCGGGGACCGTGCCCTCCCCATACGTGCCGGGGGTGGTCCCAGCAGGGGTGCGGATGCCCCCGGGGGCAGGGCCCTACTTCGGACCCAGGACCGGGTTCCCAGGCGCTGGCGGCATGGAAGGCGCCCCCCCGCCTTGCACCATGGGCCTGGCGGTGCTCCGGGTCACCTATGACGAAGACTCCCTGCCGGGCGGATCGGGCACGCTGAGATACATCGCCCAGACCGACGCCGTGCTGAAGGACGCCGTCCTGGAGACGTTCGACAAGCCCGTTCCCGCGCAGGTGAACATGCGGGTCCTCCAGGAGACATCCCGCCGAACCGGGACAACGGCCTTGGTCCAACTGGAGCTGACCGTGCTGGTCGAGGTGCCCCAGGCCCAGGTCCGCAAGCTCCTGGCGGCCGTGACGGGCGGGCTCGACAAGGCCCTTGCCAACTCGGCCGCCCAGCAGCGGGAGCTGATCAGGAAGGAACTCCTCGAAACCGCCACGGAACTGGACAAGGCCAAGAGCGGGCTGGCCGACGCGCAGAAGGCGCGGGCCCAGATCGTGACCCAGTCCGGGATGGGTTATTCCAGCAGCAAGACCATCCTGAGCAGGATCGCCGACCTCGAATCGAAGCGCCAGTCCCTGGAGGTGGAAGTGGCAGGTCTTCGGGTCCGGGTCAAGGCGATGCAGGATCAGGTGGCCAGGCTGGCAGCCAAAGCCGAGGCCGCGGCCAAGGACGACCCCGTCGCGGCCGAGCTGGCGAAGGTGGTCGAGTTCAGGGAGTTCGAGCTGAAGCGTGGGGAGGAAGCCCACCGGCAGGGCGTCGCCACCAAGTCGGAGGTCATGCAAGCCGCCGCCCAGGTGGCCGAGGTGAAGGCCCGATTGGCCGAGCGGCGCCAGCAAGCGGTGGCCGCCGCGGCCGGGGAACTGCTGACCGCCCTGAACCACGACTTGGTGCATGACTCGATCCGGCTGGTGGAGAAGGAAGCCGAGCTGGAGGCCGTCACGTCCCAGCTCAAGCCGCTTCGGGACCCGAAGCTGCTGGGGCTGTCCGCACAGTATGACACCCTCAGCGACGAGGTGAGCATGGCCGAGCGTCGGTTCCAGACGGCCCTGCAGCGCCAGAGCGACCTTCAGAGCCGGCTGGCCGCCGTTCGAGCCCCGACGATCATCGTCATCGGCGCGTAGCCCGGACGGCGGGGCCCGGGCACGTGTACCAGCGGCGGTTCAGGGGCTTCCCCGTCCCCTCGGACGTTCACTGCCTGCGGGTCTGCCGGTACGTCGAGCGGAACGCCCTCCGGGCGGGCCTGGTGCGGCGGGCGCTGCCGCACGCCGGCCCAGGCAACGCGTGTGCAGCAGAGCTGCACCCTGTTTCTCGACGGTTCGCTGGTCGCGGCTATTCCCGGGCCGCCATCGTTTTCAGGGATTGCGCCAGGCTTTGGCGGCTGGCGAGGAAGGCCTCCAACAAGCCGTCGGCGGTCTGCTCGATCGTCCGGCGGTTGTTGGTGTACGGATCGTCGAGGGTCGCCCGGTTGACTTGGTCGAGCCACTCCGGCGGCAGGGCCGAGGGGCCGGAAAGGGCCCCGGCCAGCCCCCCGGCGACGGCGGCAAGGCAATCGGTATCGCGCCCGAAGTTGACCGCCGCCACGATCGCGGCCCTGGGGTCGCCGGCCGTGGCGGCGAATATCGCCAGGCCCTTCGAGACGATCTCGTTCGCCTGGGACTGCCCGTACGTGACGTAGTGCCCCCCGTCGTAGTGGCGGTAGAACGCCTCCCGCAGGGCCGTCAGGTCGGCGGATTCGCCGGCCAGTTCGACGGCACGGACGACCTCCTTCTCGATCGTGTCGTACCGGGCGAACGGGGCCGTCGCGTCGGCGCGGTAGGTGGCGAAGCGCCGTGCCACCTCGAGCACCGAATCGACCGTCGCCCCCGGCCGGCACGCTTCGGCGATGGCGGCGTTGTACAGCCCCGCCCATCGCAGCCCGAACGACGCGCGGGGGATGTAGGCGCTGCCGATCTCGAAGGTGTCGTCGGCGGCGGATTGCGGGTCGCCGGCGTTGATCAGCCCGATCGGGTGCGAGGCGCGGGCGACGGAGATGATGTTCGGCCACGGCCAGAGCCGCCCCAGCTCCCCCGGCGGCACCCCCGCCCGCGCCAGCTCGACCAGCGTGGCGTCGAAGGCCTCCTGCTTGTAGCGCATTCTCTGCGGGTCGAGATCCCGCAGCCAGACGGCCACCAGGTCGCCGGCATGGATGCGGCCGCCCTTCTCGATGATCGCCGTCGCGATCAGCTTCTGCCGCTCGATGCCGTCCTCGGTGGTGCCGGGCGGCCTCTGCCAGTCGGTGACGTCCGCGTAATGCCGATAGCTCTGGAAGCTGTCGAGCACGCCGTACGTTTCGGCAATCCTCTGACGGGACCATCCCTCGACGGCTGCGCCCATCGCCGAGCCCGCCCACGACGCCGCGATGCATCCCCGAAAGCGACTTTGCAGATCGACCATGATGATACCTCCTGTCTGGTATTCAGTTTCGTTCACGGGCATCTGCCTGTTTAGCCGCGACCCGCAGGGGAGCGCGTCCGTTCCCGTGCACTATGCCCAGGCGTGCGTCCGCACACTCCGCGCGGAACCACCAGGCGCAAGCGAAGGCACCGTGTTCGGCGACGGTCGCGCTCCCCTCTGGGTCGCGGCTAAACGGGGCCGGACCCCGGGCCCGGGGGGTTTGTCCGTCAGGGCGCGTTGGCGGGCTTCACCTGCAGGACGACGGGGTCATTGCCCTGGCGGTGGCCGCGGCTGACCCGGCCGACGATGTAGAAGTTGCCCGCCGCGTCCCGGGTGTTGGAGCCGTACAGGAGCGAGCCGTCCAGGGACATGTCCCGTGGGTCCGTCACGCGGAACGGGGCCACCGTGGCCGAGCAGGTCTGGAGGTCGTAGGTCAGCCAGTCGTAGCGCCCGTACCAGCCGTTGTGGACGCAACTGTAGAGGTACCGGCCGGTCTCGTCGGAGTGCAGCGAGCCGGCGTAGGCCTCCCCTTCCGGGTGCAGCCAGCCCAGCGGGGTGACGTCGGCGGGCCCGTCGGCGGAGGGGGCCACCATCGTCAACTGCCCGGCGTGGGAGACGAAGGCGATCCTGCCGTCGGGCAGCTTGGTGAAGCCGATGATCCCGTGGGCGTTGAACGCCCGGTCGCGGAAGTAGTGCGTCAGCCGGGTGGCCGCCACTTCCTTCAGGGAGGTGTCGTATTCGACCAGCGAGCAGATGGGGTGGCCGCCGGCGGGGTCGGGAGCGATCCGGGGCACGTAGACGTGGTCGCGGGCGTCGGTGAAGATGTTGCGGCTGACGTGCCCGTCGATGGCGCCGACCTCGACCGAGCGGCTCTTGCCGGTGACGGTGTCGTACTGGTAGAGCATGTGCCGGTAATACCCCAGGGCGTAGACGTAGCGCTTGCCGGCGTCGAGGGTTATCAGGGCCTCCGGGGCGGTCAGCAGGTGCTCCCAGTCCTTGCCGTCCGGGCGGATCCGCCACAGGTGCGAGCCCCACTTGGGCAGGACCTCTTTGGCCATGTCCTCGCCCTTCTCGTCCATGGAGGCGAAGTAGAGGTAGCCGTCGTCGGCCTCGACGACGCGGGAGTGGACCTTGAGCTGGCCCTCGCCCTCGCGGTAGACGCCGGCCCGCTTGAGCTGGGTGATGGCGTCGCCACGGTCGACGGCCTTGTCGGTGGCGGGATCGTACTCGACGAGGTGGGCGGAGGGCTGATCCAGCTTCTCGTCCATGGTGATGCCGAACCAGATGTGGCCGCGGCGGTCCATGGTGACGGCGCCCCAGATGGCGTCGGCGTCGGGGATCCGCGGCAGCGGCACGAGGCGGATGGCGGGGGCGGGGACGTCCCGGAAGGCGGGAGGCAGGACGGCCGTGGGGGCCTGGACCGCGGCGGCGGGGTCGGCGGGGGCGACGTGGACGTCCACGGGCATCCGCCGGGTGGCGCGGACGGCGACGGTGTAATCCTGCCCGGCGGGCAAGGCGCCGATGCGGTAGGCGCCGTCGCGGTCCGTGCGGACCCGGCCCATGGAGGGCAGGTCCTCGCCGTCCCATCGACCCGCCAGGAGATTGACGTCGGCGCCGCGGATGGGCCGGCCTTCAGGATCGGTGACCCGACCGGTGATCGTTAGGGCAGGGGCGAGCTGGACCTGCCCCACCTGCCCGGGCTTGCCCACGCGGGCCTCACCCGCCAGGTCCGCCCCTGGCAGCCGGGCCAGCAGCAGGAAGCCCGACCGCGTGGGCCAACGCGACAAGTCCTTGCCAATGGAGAACTTGCCATCGTCGCCCGCCTTGACATATCCGCGGTCGGGCAGGATGCACACCGACGCCCCGGCTATCGGCGAGCCGGCGGGGTCGATCACGACGCCCTCATACTTGGGCACGGGCGTCAGGGAGATCTCGACCTGCACGGTCTTATCGTTCTCGACCGTGAACTTGGTGTTGGATCGCGTGCTGGCGAACCCCTCCGCGGAGGCGTACCGGATGTTGTACTCGCCGGGGGCCAGCCGGACGCGGGTGGTCCCGCCGCCGATGCCGAGGTTGAACCAGCCCCGGCCCTCTTCCGTGCTGATGCCGACGTGGCCGTTGCGGACGGGTTGGCCGTCGGCGGAACTGGTGAGCTTGATCTCCGCCACCCCGCCGCGGACCAACTCGATCTTGACGTCCTTGACGGTCTGCCCGGCCTCGGCGGAGACGCGGAAGCGGGGGGCGGTCCAATCGGGCAGGCCGCCGGCCGGGTCGGCCACGCCGATCTCGTACCGCCCGGGCGGCAGGTCCTCGAAGACGAATGTGCCGGGACTGCCTTTAACGGCCTGGCCGGGGACCGGGAGGATCGCCCGCCAGTTCTCCGCCATCAGGGCCACGGACGGGACGGGTTTGCCGGAGTCCTTCTCGACGGCCTGGACCTCGATCCGGCCGGCGGGGGGCAGGACGAGGCGGATGTCGTTTCGGGGCGGGGAGATGCCGTCGTTGCTGCTGCTGACCATCGTGTCCAGGCGCCCGTGGCCGGCCGCGCGGACGGAGAACAGCCCGTTGCGATCGGCGGGGACATCGTTGAAGGCGAACCGGCCCTGGGCGTCGGTCCGCCGGGTGAGCAGGTCGTCCGCCCCCTGCATGTCCAGCCAGCCGGGGCCTTCGCGGTCGCCGACCGGGCGGAGGGTCAGCCGGACCGTCGCGGCGGGGACGGGGGCGTCCTTCTCGTCGGTGACGGTCCCGGCCAGGGTGGAGGGGGCGGCCATGCGGATGGTGAGGGGCTCTTGGGGCTTGCGGCGGTCGGCGTAGGCCCAGCCGATCCCCAGGCCGGGGCGGGTCGCGACGAAGATAACTGTAGCTTCGTCGCCGGCGGACGGGGCTGCCAGCCGCCACGCGCCGTCGGCGTCGGCGGTGCACTTGGCGACCTCGCGGACGAAGCCGCGGATGTCCCGGTACGTCCGCTCGCCCATCCACGCCGTCACCGTCGCCTTGGCCACCGGCTTGTCGTCGGGGCCGACGACCGTCCCGGTGTACGCCGTCCTCGCGGCCCCGCCGGGGTTGAAGGCGATGATCCCCCCACCGCCGCCCGCACACCCGCACGCCAGGACGGCGGCGAGCAGCGAAGCCGGAACGAATCGCCCAATACCCATTGACAGCACGCCCGGTCGGCAGGTCATCATCCAGCCTCCATCAACGAGGGTCATCGCGGTCCTGCATGGTGGAACACCGGGTGTGACCCCGTCGGACCGCCATGGACACGACGTGATCTTACCCTCGCGCGGCGGGGATGTCACGGAACCGCCGGCAGCAGCGGACGGCGGATCATGCAGGCGGGCGGTGGCGGTCCGGTCCTGCCAGATCGGCTACTTCAGCCGGACCTCCTTGTTGGCCTTGCTGGAGGCGTAGATGGCGTCGATGATCTTCTGGACCCACAGCACCTCGGATCCGGGCACGGGAACGGGGCGGTTGTTGCGGACGGCATCGACGAAGGCGGCGATCTCGGCGTGGTGGCCTTCGACCTTGCGGATGTCGGTGGGCGTGCAGTCCACCAGGTGCCCGGCCATCTCGACCTGCACACTCAGCGGGGCGGTGCTCACGCCGCCCTTGTCGCCGACGACCTGGGCGCCGAAGACGTTCTTGTCCACGTTCACGCAGAAGCCCGACTCGACCATCATGGTCGCGCCGTTGTCAAAGCGGACCAGGGCGGTGGCGAAGTCCTCGACGTCGTAGGTCTTCCAGTCCCACGCGCCGAACTGGCCGACGTGCCCGGGGGTGTTGCCGATGGTCTGATAGGTCCTGCCCGAGACCGCGACGGGCTTGGGGCAGCCCATCAGGTACCAGGTCATGTCGATGGCGTGGACGCCGATGTCGATCAGCGGCCCGCCTCCCTGGAGCTTCTTCTGCCCGAACACACCCCAACTGGGCACGCCCCGCCGGCGGATGGAGAGGCTGCGGGCGTAGTACGGCGTGCCGATCTGCCCGGCGGCGATGACCTCCTTGGCGTACTGGACGTCGCCGCCGAAGCGCATGTGCAGCCCGATCTGGAGCTTCCGCCGCACCTTGCGCGCGGCTTCGACCATCGCCTGGCCCTCGCGGGCGTTCATGGCGATGGGCTTCTCGCACAGGACGTGCTTGCCCGCCTGGAGCGCCTTGATGGTCGAGTTCTTGTGGTCGTAGTTGGGCGTGCAGACGGTGACGGCCTCGATCTCCTTCATCCGCAGCACGTCCGTGGCCGAGTCGAACCAGTGGGCGATGCCGAACTTCTCCGCCTGGTCTTTGGCGCGCTGGCCGTCGATGTCGCAGATGGCGAGGACCTCCACGCCGGGGCACATCTGGTAGCCCTCAATGTGAATGCGGGAGATGCCGCCGGCGCCGATGATGCCGACCTTCAGTGACTTGGCCATGACCGAATGCCTTTCGTTGAAGCCCGGGCCGGCCCAGACCGAACCAACTTCGGCGACGGGGGCCCTTACAGGGGCGGGATTCTACACGCCGGAGAGGGGATTTCCAGTGCCCAGTTGGCGAATTCGCGCGGGAGGGGCGGACTCAGGCGAGCTCGGCGGCGGGGTGGATCTGCTCATCGGTGACGCCCTGGGCCTCGACCGCGGCCAGGAAGGCCTGCACGACGGTGGGATCGAACTGCGTGCCGCTGCCTCGGCGGAGCTCCTCCACGGCCTCCGCGACGCTCCGGCCGCCGCGGTAGACGCGGGTGGAGGTCATGGCGTCGAAGGCGTCGGCGACGGCGAGGATTCGCGCCGGCAGCGGGATGGCGGACCCGCAGATGCCCTCGGGGTATCCTCCGCCGTCGAACCGCTCGTGGTGGTGGCGGACGGTGGGGATTTCCTGGTCCAGGAAGGCCATCCCCTCCATGATCCGCACGCTCATGACCGGGTGGGTCTGGACGAGCCGCCATTCGTTCTCGTCCAGGCCGCCCTCCTTCAGCAGGAGGGTGTCGGGCAGGCCGATCTTGCCGATGTCGTGGAGCATGGCGGCGCGGGCGATGTGCTCGACCGCGCGCTCGGGCATGCCCATCTGCTCGGCGATCATCACGGCGTACCGCGCCACCTTGCCGGAATGGTTGGCGGTGTGGGGATCGCGTGCCTCCAGGGCGGAGATCAGGCCCCCGATGGCGGTGACGAACAGGCGCTTGAACTTGGCGTCCAGGCGCGCCAACTGCTGGCAGAGGTCGTCGACCTTCTCGCGGTCGACCCGGGTATCGGCCTCGCGCTGGACTTCCTCGACGTCCTCGGCCCGGACGACGCGGTTGCGCCCGCGGCGCTTGGCGGCGTACAGCGCCTGGTCGGCCAGGTGGAAGAAGGCCTCGGAGGTTTCCGCGCCGGGCGAATCCATGTCCACGATGCCGACGGAGGTGGTCAGGGACATCTTCAGGTCGCCCTTGCCGACGGCCTTTTCGCCCAGGCACGCCCGGATCCGCTCGGCCACCGTGGCGGCGGTGTCGCCGGAGGTCTCCGGCATGAGGATGGCGAACTCGTCGCCCCCGAGGCGGGCGACCGTGTCGGTGTTGCGGACGGCGGCGCGGAGGACCGCGGCGAACACCTGGAGCATCTCGTCGCCGATCTGGTGCCCGAAAGCGTCGTTGGCGGCCTTGAAGAAGTCCACGTCCATGGTCGCCAGGGACATGGGGCGCCCGTAGCGGCGCGAGCGGCGGAACTCCTCGTTGAAGATCCGGCCGAAAGACCGCCGGTTGTGCAGGCCGGTCAGGACGTCGGTCCGGCTGAGTTCCTCGACCTGCCCGAGCACCTCGTCGAACTCGGTGGCCAGGGCGGCGGCGTCGCCGCGCAGGTTCGCCGAGAGGTCCTCGACGGGCTGGCCGCTGCGGAGACTGCGGATCCGCCCCAGAAGCCGGGCGGTCGGCAGCGAGACCAGCACGTGCACCACGATCATCAGCAGCATCGCGAAGCCCACGGCCCAGGTGAGGGTCAAGGTCAGGGCCCGCTCGAACGCCCGCATGTTACGGGTGGCCGAGGGCGCGTCGCCCTCGACGACCAAGTGCCCGACCTGGGCGCCGGCGGAATCCCGAAGGACCTGGGCGGCCTTGACCGACTGGTCTCCTTCCCCCCAGGCCACCCCGCCGAACGTGGGCACAGACCGGTCCGGAGGCAGGTAGACTGTCTTTTCGAAGCTGACGTTGACGCCGACCATGGCGGACAGCTCGGCCGCCAGCACGGGGTCGGCGGGAGTGATGCCGACGACGTACCCGACCGGGAGGCCCCCCTCCATCTTCCGCACGGCGCTGCGCGCGAACAGGACTGTCTGCCCGGCCAGTTCGCCGACGCCGGACGCCTCGGACAAGCTGGCGTTGACCGCAAAGACGGGCGTGCCGGCGAGGTCCGTCCCGGGCGCGAAGACGGGGTCGGGCACCGTCACTCCCTGCTCCGTCCGCCGCCAGGCCGAGGCGATACGCTTGTCCGGGCCGCACAGGATGATCGTCCGCACCGTCCGCCGGTCGGGGACGCTCGGCACACCCTCCGGACCGCCCTGCCCGCCCGCCGCCAGGTGCGCGGCCAGATCGGGCCGGGCCGCCCCTTGGCTCGTCAGGCGGAGCATCTGGCTCCGCCACGTCAAGACGGCCGAATTCGCCAGGCGAAGCCATTCGGTCGCGGCGTTTTCGTCGATCCCCTCCGCCTGCCGGGTAAGGGTGGGCCTGACGTAGGTGATCAGCAGCACCACGATCCCGGCCGCCCACAGGACGGCGGCGCTGAGGATGATGCAGGAGGATTTGATAAGACTCTTTTGCACAGGACCTTGCTTGTCGTCGGCCCGGGAGTCTCGGGGCGGCCGATCCTGCCCGTCCGTCCCGGCCGGCGGAACTCCTTTGGTCGGATACTCCCTGTGTCGGACCATGACAGGTATGTCTTTAGCACCAAGTACGTTGCGGGGGCGGTTGCCCGCGGGAAAACTCCCGTCCCGGCGGCGGGCAAAAGCCTCTTGACCCGGGCGGCGGCAGACGGTACAAGATGCGGTTCGACCCTCGCGGCTGGAGGAGTCCAGAGGTTATGGGAGATGCCTGAAACCGATCCCGACAAGAGCCCGCATGACCTGGAAGCCCTTCGGGGGCGGATCGACGAGTTGGACCGCCGGATCGTCGAGCTGCTCAACACCCGCGCGGAGGTGGTGGTGGAGATCGGCAAGGCCAAACGGGTCTCCGGCGGGCAGGTGTACGCTCCGGACCGGGAGAAGGCGGTGCTGGACCGCATCGCCGCCCTGAACAACGGGCCGCTGCCCCAGCGGACGCTCCGGGCGATCTACCGGGAGCTGATGAGCGGCTCGTTCGCGCTGGAGCGGCCCTTGCGGATCGGGTACCTGGGCCCGGAAGGATCGTTCAGTCACCTGGCGGCGACGCGGAAGTTCGGCGGGTCGGTGGAGTACCTGCCCATGGCCGACATCCGGGCGGTGTTCGAGGAGACGGCCAAGGGGCACCTGAACCTGGGGATGGTGCCCATCGAAAACAGCGTCGGCGGCGGGGTGATCGACACGATGGACTCCTTCGTGGAGCAGGACGTCCGCGTGGTCGCGGAGGTGCTGGTGGAGGTCCACCACAACCTGCTGGCCAACTGCGCCCCCGAGGAGATCACCGTGATCGCCTCCAAGCCGGAGGTATTCGCCCAATGCCGCAACTGGCTGGGCCGCAGCGCCCACCGGATGGAGCTGATGCCGGTGGCCAGTTCGGCCAAGGCGGCGGAGATGGCCGCGCGGCGGGAGCACATGGCGGCCATCGGCTCGGCGCTGGCGGCGGAACTGTACGGACTGAAGATCGTCTTCGCCAATATCGAGGACAACGCCTCGAACCTGACGCGGTTCTTCGTGATCGGCGTCGGCGAGGGCCCCGGGCCGACGGGCAACGACAAGACCACGCTGATGTTCACCACCGCCCACCGGGCCGGGGCGCTCGTCGAGGCCCTGAACGTCCTCAGCGCGTGCGGTGTGAACATGACCAATATCGACACCCGCCCAAGCAAGCGGCGGAACTGGGAGTACTACTTCTTTGTGGACTGCGAAGGGCACGCCAGCGGGCCCAACCTGACCCGCGCGGTCGACCAGCTCCGAGAGCACTGCCTGGAGCTGCACGTGCTCGGCAGCTACCCCAAGGCGACGGAGCCCGTTTGAACCTCGCCGGCGATGGCGGAACGATTGTCGATTGCCGATCGGGCACTGTCGCCGATAACCGAACAAGGAGCAATGGATGGCACGCAAGCCGTTTATCGCCGGGAACTGGAAGATGAACACCTCCGCCGCGTCGGCGCGGGCCCTGGCGGCGGGGCTGGCCGCGGCGATCGGGAAGGTCCAGTCGGCGGACCTGGCGGTGTTCCCGCCGTTCGTGTACCTGGCGATGGTGGCGGAGGTGCTGGCGGGAAGCCGGATCGCCGTCGGCGCCCAGGACGTCTACTTCGAGAACGACGGGGCGTTCACGGGCGAGATCTCCGCGGCCATGCTCAAGGACGTGGGCTGCACCTACGTGCTGTGCGGGCACAGCGAACGGCGTCACGTGATCGGCGAAACCGACGAGCTGATCAACCGCAAGTTGCTCAAGGCCGTCGCCGACGGACTCAAGCCGGTGCTGTGCGTGGGCGAGCTGCTGGCGGAGCGGCAGGCGAACGAGACGGCCGAGGTGGTCAAGCGGCAGGTGCGGCTGGGCCTGGAGGGCGTCTCGACAGGCGACGTCGAGAACGTCACGATCGCCTACGAACCGGTCTGGGCGATCGGTACGGGCGAGGTGGCCGCTCCCGCCCAGGCCCAGGAGGTGCACGCGATGATCCGATCGCTGCTGGCGGACCTGTACGACCGGTCGGTGGCCCAGGCGCTTCGGATCCAGTACGGCGGGTCGGTCAAGCCCGACAATGCCGCGGAACTGCTGGGCTGCGCCGACGTGGACGGCGCTCTGGTTGGCGGAGCGAGCCTGAAAGTCGATTCCTTCGCCGGCATCCTCGCCGGCGCGGGCTGATCCCGCGGGCGGTTTTGCCGATGTCCGAGCCGGCCGGGACTGCTATCATGGTTCCCGTCCGCTGCCTGCGGAACGGATCGAGGCCGAATATGGAAATCTTTGTAGCGACGATCTTCATCATTGTCTGCCTGCTGCTGATCGTGGTGGTCCTGCTCCAGAAAGGCAGGGGCGGCGGGCTCAGCGGCGCCTTCGGCGGCATGGGCAGCTCGGCGTTCGGGACCCGCACCGGCGACGTGTTCACCTGGGTCACCATCGCCCTGACGGCGGTGTTCCTGCTGTTCGCGATCTTCGCCTCGCTCGTCTACCACGCCAAGATGATGCTGCTGCCCAAGCCGTCTTTCTTTCCTCCCGGCTTGAACGAGATCACCAAGGTGGAGCGGATCAGCATCCGGGTGGAGGGCGTCCCCGGGGCCGAGGTCTATTACACCCTCGACGGCACCGAACCGACAAAGGCGTCCGTCAAGTACGACGTCACCACCGTGCCCGTCGAGCCCGGAACCACCATCAAGGCTATCGCCTACCTCCGCGGCTGGCTGCCCAGCCCCGTCGCCGAGCGAACCTACGCCAAGGCCGGCGGGGCCGAACCGGTGACGACCCAGCCCGCCACGACCGCCACCACAACGGCCCCGACCGATGAACAAGGAGTCCCCCCATGGCCCGGTCGATGACAGGTTACGGAGAATCGCGGGGGCGGATCGAGGGGTCCGAGTACGTCTGTGAAATCCGCGCCGTCAACGGGCGGTATTTCAAGGCGAACATTCGCCTGCCGGAGATCTGGGCGTTCCTGGAGAGCGACGTGGAGGCGCAGCTCCGCAAGCGCCTCTACCGCGGCAGCGTTCACCTGACGCTGAAGATGAAGACCGCCAGCGCCGACGCCGCCTACGAAGTCAACACCGCCGCCCTGGAGCGCTACATCGATCAGATCGAGATCGTCCGGCCCGAGCAGGTGGACGTGAAGCTGACCGTGGACCTGGGCTCGATGCTGCAACTGCCCGGCGTGTGCAACCCGCCCGAGGCGACCGACCTGATCGACCGGTCCATCGACCCGCTCAAGGCCCTCGTCGGCGACGCCATCAGCGCCCTGATCGCCATGCGCGAAGCCGAGGGCAAAACCGTCACCGCCGACCTGCTGGCCCACTGCGACATCATCCGCACCTGCCTCGACCGCATCGCCCAGCGGGCCGGCGGCGTCGTGCAGGAATACCATGGGCGGCTCAAGCGGCGCGTGGAAGAGCTGACGGCCGGCGCCAAGCTCAAGATCGACGAGCAGGACCTGGCCCGCGAAGTGGCCGTGTTCGCCGAGCGGTGCGACATCGCCGAGGAGGTCTCCCGGCTCGGGGGGCACCTCGAGCAGTTCCGCCACGTGATCGAGCAGGACGAGCAGCCCGGCAGGAAGCTCGAATTCATCGCCCAGGAGATGCTCCGCGAGGCCAACACCATCTCCGCCAAGAGCAACGATGGCGAGATCTCCCGCGACGTCGTCGAGATCAAGACCGCGGTCGACCGCATCAAGGAACAGACCCAGAACCTGGTATAGGCGCCCGCGGCCACGCCCGCCGCCCGGCCCCGCGCTCCCGTGACAGCAAAGCAAGGCAAAGTCGTCGTCATCACCGGGCCCTCGGGCGTCGGCAAGAGCACCATTGTCCGGGAGGTGCTGGCCCGAACGGGCGCCGGCTACAGCGTGTCGGCGACGACCCGCCGGCCCCGCCCCGGAGAGGTGGACGGACGGGACTATCGTTTCCTCGACCGCGCGACGTTCGACCGGATGGCGGCCGAGGGGCAGATGCTGGAATGGGCCGAGGTGTTCGGCGACCGCTACGGCACGCCCGCCGACTTCGTCCGGCAGTGCCGCGACGCCGGGCGGACGGTGATCCTGGAGATCGACGTGCAGGGCGGCATCCAGGTGCACCGGAAGATGCCCGAGGCCGTGTTCGTGCTGATCCTGCCGCCGGACGAGCAGACGTTGCGGCGGCGGCTCAGCCGGCGCGGTACCGAGGACCTGCAGACGGTCCGGCGGCGGCTGGACAAGGCCGCCGAGGAGATCCGAACCGCCCTGGACAGCGGTGTTTATACGCACAAAGTAACCAACGACGACCTGGAGCAGGCGGTGGAGCAGGTCGTGGGAATCGTGAGGCAGGAGACCCAGCCGCGATGATCGAGGCACTGAAGAACGACGATCTGATCTTCAAGGTAGGCGGGCGGTTCAAGCTGGCGGCGCTGATCCAGAAGCGCTGGGGCGAGTTGCTGGAGGGCGCCAGGCCGCTGGTGGACCGTAAGCCGGGCATGACCATGATGGAGCTGGTCGTCCAGGAGATCCTGGAGGACAAGATCGCCATCGACTACGACCACTCGGACATCCCCAGGCCCGAGGACATCATCATCCTGCCCCGGCGGCTGTCCAAGTGACCCCTTGCGACCAGGCTGCGCCATGAGCGCCGAACCGCGCCAACTCGACGGGTACGAGGTGCTGCTGTGCCCCACCGGCGGGATCGCCTGCTACAAGTCCGCCGACCTCACCAGCCGGCTCGTCCAGGCCGGCGCCGGCGTGACGGTGGCGATGACCGAATCGGCCACCCGCTTCGTCGGCCCGCTGACCTTCCAGACCCTCACCGCCCGGGAGGTCTACACGTCCATGTGGCAGTCGCTGGGGTCCTATGACGTCAAGCACTTGTCCCTGACCGAGCGGGCGGACCTGATGATCGTCGCGCCGGCCACCGCCAACATCCTGGCCAAGATGGCCGGCGGGATCGCCGACGACCTCGTCTCGGCGTTGGCCCTGTCGGCCCACGGCGCCTGCCCCGTCCTGCTCGCCCCGGCCATGAACACCCGCATGTGGGAAGCGCCGCCCACCCGTGCCAACCTCCAACGGCTCACCGACTGGGGCGCCCACGTCGTCGGCCCGGGGTCGGGCCGCCTCGCCTGCGGCGACGTCGGGCCGGGCCGGATGGCGGAACCCGCCGAGGTCTTCGACGCCGCCGCCGCGCTGCTCCGCGCCGCCACCCCCAAGCGAGCCCGCCCCGCCTGAGCGGTCCGGGGAAGGACCGCAGCAGCGCACCTCGACGCGTGCTGCTTCCTTTCACCCGTCACGGAGCATTACGGCTTGTCGTTGGCGACTTCGATGGAGATGGCGCGGTTGCGGATGTCGGTGCCCGGGACGTTGAAGGTGTAGGTGGTCGGGCCGCCGGTGAAGTCGATGGGGACGCGCTGGGCGGTCTCGGGCCCGTCGCCGCCGCCGGTCCAGGTGTGGGTGACGGTGACCTGCCCCGCCGCCAGGGGCCGCGAAGCGCGGACGCAGCGGGCGTGGATGCGGGTCATGTTCAGGGTCAGCCGGCGCTGCTTGCGGAGGTGGAACTTGACGTAGCACCTCTCGGCCACCGGCTGCACGTCGAAGTCGACGCTGCGGTCCCAGCGCCACTTCTGGTTGGTCTGGTTGAACTGGCTGGCCCAGACCCGCCGCCACGGTCCTTCGGGGGCGGTGGCGTAGAGGATCTCGGCCTTCTCCTGCCCCGCGGCGCTGGTGGAGGCGCTGAAGGACCCGTGGACGGTGACGTGGCTGACCTTCGAGCCGGGCGGGGGCGCGATTTCGATGACGGCGTGGCCCTCCGCGCCCGCCGGCTGGAGGTGCTCGGGATAGTTGGGACTGTACCGAAGGCCGGCAATTTCCTGGAAGAACCGCTTGTGCGCCTGGGCGTCGCTCAGGTCGGGCCGGATCACCACCAGGTCCGCCGGCTCGTCCACGGAGCAGGTGAAGGTGTTGGCGCCCGCCCGGACGGCCGGCAGGGGCACGGGCGAGAGGAACAGGCTGTGGCGCATCCGCAGCCCGGCCAGCCAGGCGTCGCCGCCCGCGTCCCCGCCCAGCGAGACCTTCAGCAGGTACCCGTACCGGCCCTCGACGTGGTTGGTCAGGTCGAGCCGGACCGCCCGCTCGCCGGTCCCGTCGTCGGACCAGACCCGCTTCCAGGTGATGCCGTTGTCGGTGGAGATGTCGATGGCGTTGGCGGCGGAGACGTCCTTGCGGAAGAACCTCGCCTCGACGATCGCCCCGTCGGAGGAATCGCCTGCCGCATCCAGCTTGCCGGGGTTGCCCGCGATCAGATACGGCGTCTGGACGCGGAAGGTGACGTGCCCCGCTCCGGCGCCGGCCAGCGCGGCCTGCCCGCCGGTAAGGGCCACATTGCGGCTGTCGTAGACGCCGTCGAGGTAGTTGGCCTCGGAGGCCCAGTCGGGGGCGTAGATCAGCTCGCCGTTGGCGTAGGTCACGCCGGGCCGGCGGGGGTCGTGGGGGCCCTGGTCGATCCATCGCTGGGTGGGGTCGTTCTTCCAGCGGGCGTACAGCTCGGGCGTGCAGTGCCACTTGCCCTCGTTGGTGAAGCGGCGGATGAGCGTCTCGCCCCGGCGGAGGTCCAGTTGGATCCGGTGGCCGCGGGCGATGCAGGGGGCGAAGGTGTTATAGGCCTTGGCGGCCTGGGGGTTGTAGAACTTCTCCAGGCAGAACTTGCGGCTCTCCCAGGGCCAGAACTTCCCGCCGAAGCGGTCAAACTGATAAAAGGGCCTCGAGGGGAACTTGGGGTCGTTGAGGTATTTGGGGCCGTTGGCGCCCAACTCGTCCAGGCCGATGACGGTCTTGCCGTCGTCGGCGACGTAGTACGCCTGGCAGTCGACCGTGGCGTCGAAGAGGTGCCACTTGCCGTCGTAGAAGGCCTCCATCAACTGGTGCCCCGGCACCGAGCGGGTGCGGGCCGGGATGCCGGCGGCCTCGGCCAGGTTCGCCAGCACGTGGCAGACCTGGTAGCAGATCAGCATCCCGTGGACGTTGACGGCCGCGATCGGGTCGATCACCACACCCAGCTCGGTGGTCGGCTCCGGGCCTTCGCGCGGCTCGGCCCAGTGGTAGAAGTCGTTGCGCGTCAGGTAGGCCCACAGGGCGATCATCTTGTCCTGGTCGCCGGTGCACCCGGCGGTGAGGGAGGCGACGAGGGACTCGATGCTCGTGGCGTCCGGCTGGGCGGTGTTGATGACCTTGATATCCCGACCGGCCGCGGGCGCGGCCAGGGACGCCACGGTCGCCGCCGCCGCTGCCGCCAAGGCCCAGGCCGTCGCTGATCTGGCCTTCATCATCCTGCTCCGCCGCCCCTGGTGTTCGACTTCACATGCAGACTCACTGCCTGATCCTTGTCCAGGTCCAGCGGTATCGTCAGATTCGTGCCCTCGGCGACGGCCGGGACCGGGCGATTCCCCGTCAGCTCGACCACGGTCACGGACGCGGGGTCGAACTGAAGGGCTTGGGCATCGACGGTGATGGTCGCCGTGCCCGGCCGGCCGGTGTTCATCACCGCGAAGTACAGCTCGCCGGGCTTCTCGCCGAACCGTTCGACCAGGGCGTTGCCAGCCGCCCGGGCGTGGGTGACGGGCTGCCAGCCGGCCTTGACCTGGGCCTGGATGG
>DASRZG010000450.1:0-7081 GCA_035686585.1 Phycisphaerae bacterium | reverse complement strand
CGCGTCGACAGCCTCCGGCCCGGTGCCCGGCGTGTCCGGCGGGGCGGGGGCGTCCTCGGGGGTGATGATCATCACCTGCGCCTCGAACACCGTCACCGGGCCCATCGCCGTCTCGATCCTCACCTTGCCGTCGGCCTTGGTCACCTTGCCGACAAACCGCCTGCCGTCGTTGAGCACCACCGTATCGGCCGACGCCGCCGCCACGATCAGCAGCGCCGCCAGCAAGGCCGTTCGTTTGGGCATGTTGCGCATCTGTCGTTCTCCCGGTCGTTGGCATTCAGTATAAACAATCGACACCCGGAATCCGACCTGTCGGTTCCCCGGACTCTCAGGCTCCTCTCGATCGGGGGTGTTTACACCCGCGGTCCCGGGGGTGTACATTCGTGGGTCGTATGGGAGGTGCGATCACAATGCATCGGTTATGGCTTGCCGTGTTGGTGGCGGAGGCGTTGTCGGCGGGGGGGTGTGTCACCTTGCCGCCGCAGACCGCCCCGGTCGATCCGGCCCAACTGGTGGGGCAGTGGCGGAGCCTGGACTTCGCCGGCCCGTCCGCGGGGGACTTCGAGTCGATGAGCCTGAACCTCTCCGCCGACGGCACGTTCGAGTCCGGCACCCAGTTCAGCCGCGAAGGCGGAACCACCCTCGACGGCACCTACCGCGTCCAGGGCCGGAAGATCCTGCTCGACGACGACTCCGGCTTTCGCGTGACCCTGCCATTCCACTACGACCGCGATCGCCTGACCGTCCTCCGGCCCGCCCGCATCGGCAAGGTCCGCGTCACCCTCCGCCGTTACGTCTGGAAACCGCCGTAAGAGGACGTGGACCTGTGAGCAGGGGCGGAGCCCCTTTTCCTGGTTTCCAATTCAGACGGACCGGGAATGTCGACGAATCCCCCTTCTCACTCGCAGGCGCCCCCGCGCATACGGTAAGTCGCCCCCCAGCGGGAGCGGGGGGTTGTGGGCGCAGGTGAAGTCGAAGCGTATCTGGCGCTGACCTGACGAACGTGTCGGATGGCCCGAGGTCCATAACCCCCCGCTCCCGCTGGGGGGCGATTGGTGTGTGCCTGCGGGACGTCGCGCTTGGGACTCCTGTTCACTGGAGGTATTCACGCGGCAACCAGACCAGGGACAATCACCTGTTCCCAACGGTCAGAATCTGTGACTGCCCGTTTGCGTGTCATTTCGGGCCAGCGGGAACGAACTTGATCACGACCGCGTCGTTGCCGCCGCCGCGGGGGCGGGGCTGGAAGGCGTTCCGCACCGGCCAGTCGGGCGAGCTTGTCTCGCCGACGATCACGAATCCCCCGTCGGGACAGACGGCGACGGCGCGGAAGTTCTCCTCCCCGCGCCCGCCCATGTAGGACGACAGCAGCGCCCGGGTGAAATCGGCCGACAGCGCGGTAGGCGTCCCGTCCGTCTTGCCGGCGAGGCGGCTCTGCATGGCGTCGGCGGTCACCGGGAAGTCGGTCGAGTACGTGAAGCCGCTTACGTACACCTGCCCGTGGCGGTCCACCGCGATGCCTTCCCCCGCGTCACGTGCGTTGCCGCCCAGGTAGGTGCAGCCCAGCAGCCGCCTGCAGTCCGGGGAGACCTTGGCGAGAAAGCGGTCGCCCGTCTGCTCCCAGGTGCCGGTCAGGCCGCCGGCGTATTTGGTCTGAAATGACCCGGCCGTGACGGGCAAGTCGGGCGAAGAGGTGAAGCCGACCACGTATACGTTCCCGTCCGCGTCCACGTCCAGGCCGTGCTTGCCCGCGCCCCCGTCCCCGTCCGACCCGCCGAGGTAGGTGGCGCAGTCGAGCCGCGACCCGTCGGGAGTGAACGTGGCGACGAAGGCGTCGCCCGAGCCCCGCAGCGCAGGCTGGCAGGCCCCGTCGGTTACCGGGAAGTCCTTGGAGTTGGTCGCGCCCGACACGATGACGCGGCCCTTGCCGTCCAGGCGGATCGAGCTGGCGGTGTCCGTGCCCGACCCGCCCAGGTACGACGCCCAGACCACGCGCCGCCCGTCCGCGGAGATCTTGGCGACCAGCCCGTCCGCCTTGCCGGATCGGGCCGTCTGGAACGCGCCGCGCGTGATGTAGGGGCTGTCGGCGGTCACGCCGATCATGGACACGTACGCGTTGCCCTGCTCGTCAATGACCATGTCGCGGATGATGCTGTTGTCCGCCGCGCCGAAGTACGTGGACCACAGGAGCTTGGAGCCGTCGGCCGAGATCTTGGTCAGGAAGCCGTCCTGCGGGCCGTAGCCGACGGCGGGCCTGTTATCGCCGGCGAACTTCTCCTGGACGACGCCGGGTGTGGTCGGGAACCCCTCGCCCGCCCGGCCGGCGATGGTGACGCACCCCTGGCGGTCAACCCGGATGGAGTAGGTGCGGTCGTGGTTGGGCCCGCCCACCAGCGTCGACCAGATCATCTTCCCGTCGCCGCTCAGCTTGGTGACGTAGGCATCGAAGGGGCCGCTGTTGCCGGCGGAGGTGCCGCTGCTGTCGAACGTCCGGCTGTAGGCGCCGGGCGTCGTCGGGAAGTCCGGCGACGAGGTGCCCCCGGACACGTAGATGTTCCCCTCGGCGTCCACGGCCACCGCGCGGGCGCCGTTGGCCCGGCCCGAGCCGCTCAGAAACGTCGAGAACGCCAGTTTGAATGATGCCGGCGGCCGGTCGGTTGAGCCCGACGACTCCTGGCTGGCGGGCGACTGGCCCACGGAGGATGTCGACACGGCGCCGCAGAGCAGCGCGACGCAGAGCATCCGGACCTCGATCGCACCCTCTCTCCAAACCATCACCGTTCTCCTTGATAAGCCCCACGCGGCGTGTTCGGATCTTGTGTCAGTCACCGGCTCAGGCGGGTCGGCGATCTCGCCCGAGACCATCCCAAGAGGATTATCCGTCCGCTTGCAGCGCCCCGCAAGGTTTCGCTCGTCCCCGTCCGGTTGGCAGTTGAGCAGCCCCTGCCGCGAGGCGCCCTGGTGCCATTGGAGACGTTGCACTGCTCGCCCGGCCCTCTACAATGGCGGCCATCCGGCGCAAGGCATCAGGAATCCGCAGCGTAGCGCCGATCGGCCTGGCGACAGGCCCCATGGGAGGACGGCAACGGTGGATGCGACTTCCCGGCTGGCGTGGCTGGATGCGGCGGCACTGACACCGGTGGTCCGCTCGGCCCTGGGCAGGGCCGACCTGGCGGTCACCACCTGGGACTGCCAGGTGGTCAAGGGCGAGGCGCGCCCGGACGGCCGGCTCGTCTGCCGCATCTCCGGCCGGGCACGGACGGGGGGGCGCGACGAGGTGCCCTGGTCGGTCTTCCTGAAGGTGCCCAACGCCACGCACACGCACCGCGACCCCTGGTACCGCGAGCCGTTCCAGCGCGAGGTGCTGCTGTACGAGTCGGGTCTGCTGGCCGATCTGCCCGGCGGCATCGCCGCCCCGCGACTGCTGGGGCTGACCCGCCGGGCGGACGAGGAGCCCTGGATGTGGCTCCAGGACGTCACCGGCCTGCCGGCGCTGCAGTGGCCGGTGGAGCGGTTCGCCCACCTCGCCCGTCAGTTCGGGCGGATGCAGGGGGCCTTTCTGGCCGGCAGGCCGCTGCCCGACCTGCCCTGGCTGAAGGCCGACCACTGGCTCCGGCAGCAGTTCCTCGCCGGTGTCGAGCCGACGGCCTTGGCCTGGGAGCGGTTCTGCGAGCATCCGCTGACGCGGTCTTTGCGCCGCTCCGATCTCGGCCGGCGGCTCGCCGACCTGTGGGATCGCCGCGAGAGATTCCTTTCCGCCCTGGAGGCGATGCCGTGCAGCCTCGGTCATGGAGACTTCAACTACACCAACCTCTTCGCCCCGCAGGAGGGCGATCCCGACCAGCGGACCTTCGTCGTGGACTGGCAGTACGCCGGCTGGCGGCAGATCGGCAGGGACATCGCCGGCCTGATCGCCGACTGTTCGGTCTGTGTCGCCCGCCGCAAGGCCGCCGAGCCGGAGGAGTTCCTCGCCCTGGTGCTGCCGGCCTGGCTGGAAGGGCTGCGCGAGGCCGGGTGGGACGCCGACCCGGACGTGCCGCGCTTCGCCTGCCTGGCCCTGCTGGCGGTTCCCTGGACGTTCAACCTGCTTCAGGGGCTGAATGGCGCCGTGCTGTCCCAGCCGGTTGCGTCCGAGACCAGGGCGGGCCTGGAGGAGAAGGTGGGGCGGTACGTCCGCAAGCAGCAATTCCTGCTGGCTCTTGCGGATGAGGCTTGGCGCATCCTGGACCGGGGCCTGGACCTTCGCCATGGCTGAACGCCCCGCCCGCCATGGGCCCGAGGCCGGTCAGTTCACGAAGAAATCGGCGTAGTCGATCCAGACCAGACCGCTGTACTCCTGGTCCTCGGGGCAGACCAGTTCGAGGACGACCTTCTGGGCGGCGGGCTGAGTGGTGGCGCCGGCGGGGCGGGTGGCGGCAGGGGAGGCCGGCGCGGGCAACGGGACTTTCAGGTCGGACCAGCGGGACGAATCGATCCGCTGGGAGAAGATCCGGTTGCCTTCGACGTACACCCGCAGCTCGACGATCCGCCCCTCCGCCTTGGCGCCGACGCGGAGGAACGGGCAGCCGCCGAAGTTGGTCAGCGTCAGGTGCGGCGGATGGCCCCCCAGCCGGGCGAGGTTGTCCACGTGGAAGCCGTCGGCCTTGTACTTCTCGGGGTGCGGCTTGTCCTTGATGGTTTGGGTGTACAGCAGGCCCTTGCGCCCGTCGAAGGCGGTGATGAACTTGGCCCCGCTGCGGTGGAGCTTGCCCTCGCGGTTGTGGATCCAGTCCGGCGGGACCCCGCCGCGCCGGCCCACCAGCGGCCAGCATCCCAGGCAGTACGGCGAGAACAGGTCGCAGCGGGCGGCGAGCATCCAGCCGTCGTCGACGGCCTCGGGGGATTCGAACTTCCTGCCCGCGGCGGCGGCGACGTAGGCGGCCTTCTGCCGCTCGTAGTCGGTGTCCAGGACCTTCAGCCTCGCGGCGGCCTGGGCGCCAAATCGTCGCGGGTCGCCCTTGCCTTCCAGCGTCCGCAGGATCAGGGCGTAGATCGTGGCGGCCTCGTCGTTCTTGCGGAGGCCCTCCAGCGCCCTGCCCAGCAGGAGCATGACGTCGGGCTGGTCCAGGTCCTGCCAGATCAGTTGATGGCCGAGCATGACGGCCTTGGGGTAGTCCCGCTGGCTGAGGAGGTACGCCATCGCCTCGGCGCCGCGGAGGACCTTTGTGCGGGCCGGCGGCGCCGCCGCCACCGGAGGAAACCCCCCCAGCACGGCGGCAAGGCCCATGATCGCCACCAGCGTGCGGGCGCGTCTCATCCAAGTCCCCGTATGGTTCATGGCAGTACTCCCGCAGGGCAGCATCGACACCCGCAGGATACGCGACGGTGGGGGAGGTGTCAATGTGGCGCCGAGCCGTGGGGACGGGTGCCCCGGACAAGCCGTTTGTACGTGTTCAGCGGGACCCGGGTGCCACGGGCTGCTTGCAGCCCGTGTGGGCAGGGGGCGGGCCCCTCGGCGGGCACCGGTCCCCATCCTGCACAGGCGCACAGGCTGCAAGCAGCCTGTGGCACCCAAGGTGAATACCGTGCCTGAAACGGAATATCCTCTCGCCAAACGGGCACGCCGCTTTTCGGCTTGCCCGGGGCACCCCCGTCTTCGCGGCAGTCACCTATTCCTGGGGGGTAAGACTTCACTGACCTGCAATGGGGCCCCCGGAAATTAAGTAAATATTCCTAGAATTCCGACTTGCGCGCTCGCGCTGGGCGCGGTATGCGCGGGGTATGGACGGTCGATTCAGCAAGTGCGCAGCATCCCTTCCGGGAGATGCGAGGCTCAAGACGCTGCTGGCGGCGGCCTTGGAGGGCCGGCTCACCGACAAGCAGGCCGAGGAAGTGGTCGGCTTCGACGCAGGGCTGGTCAAGCTGGTCCTGTTGGCGGCGGCCCAACGCATCGCCGAGCAGGACATGCGCATTGCCGAGCTGCAGGGCAAGCTCGGAGCGGCGGGAGAGGTCCATCCCGCCACGCCCTCCGGCCAGCAGCCGGTGTACACCAAGCCGCCGGCCCCCAAGCGCAAAGGCAAGCCCGGCGCCAAGAAGGGACACCGCCCGGCGCGGCGGCCGGCGCCGCCTCAGGTTGATCAGCGTGAGGACCACCGCCTCGACGTTTGCCCCGACTGCGGCGGGCCCCTCCAACGCTGCCAACGCACCCGCACCCGAACCATCGAGGACATCCTCGAAGACCTCCGCACCGTCGTCACCGAACACACCGTTCACCGCGACTACTGCCTGGGCTGCAAGAAGCACGTCGAGCCGACCGTGCCCGATGCCTTGCCCAAGGCGACCCTCGGCCATCGGGTGGTGGCGTTGGGCAGTTGGATGCATTACGGGCTGGGGGTGACAATCGAGCAGATCCGGCAGATCTTCGGCTATCACCTGCACACGCGGATCTCGGCCGGGGGTCTGGTGGCGATGTGGGAGCGGCAGGCGCAATTGCTGCAGGCGTGGTATGAGCAGATGGCCCGCCAGGCCCTGCACACGGCGGTGCTGCATGCCGACGAGACGGGCTGGCGGGTCAATGGGGCCACGTGGTGGCTATGGTGCTTCGCCAACGGGCAGACCTGCTACTACATGATCGACCGGTGCCGGGGCAGTCCGGCGTTGGAGCGGTTCTTCATAGAGGCGTTCGACGGGGTGCTGGTCAGCGACTTCTGGGCGGCCTACAACGCGGTCTGGGCCGGCGACCGGCAGTGCTGCCTGGTGCACCTGCTGCGTGAGCTGGAGACGGTGGACCAGCGGAACGACTCGGCGGAATGGAAGGGTTTTGCGAAGCAACTACGTCGGCTGATCCGGGACGGCATCCGGCTGCGGAAGCGTGCGGACTTCGACCCGGGCCGGTACGCCTCGCGGATCCGGCTGATCGACCAACGGCTGATGGCGCTGGCCGGGGGCGCGTACGCCGACTCGGACGCCGCCCGGCTGGGCAAGCGGCTGCGGAAGCACTGCGACAGCCTGTTCACGTTCCTGGACCGGCCGGAGGTGCCGTTCGAGAACAACCTGGCCGAGCGGATGATCCGGCCGGCGGTGGTGCTGCGGAAGAACAGCC
>DASRZG010000449.1:0-10098 GCA_035686585.1 Phycisphaerae bacterium | reverse complement strand
TCTGCCTGACCATGCCGGACTCCGGGGAGTTCATACCGTCATCCCCGCCCTGGCCCGTTTGAGCGCGAGCATGGTTACGCAAACGACGCGTAACCATGAGGAAGACCCCGTTGGGGGCACCCATTTCCGCCCTACTCCCGCCAGAGGCCCTCATCCAGGCTGTGCCCGTGGCGGCGGTAGGCGTCCATGTTGTCCAGGCGGTGGCGGACCTCCCTGACGGCGACTTCGGCGGCGGCCTCGAGGATCTCCTTGCCGAAGGCGGCGCTGGCGTCGCGGGGGTCCATCCTGCCGCCGGCGCCGAGGCACTTTTCCGGCTTGGGCGGCAGCAGCGAGATGTCCACGGCCTGCGGATGCAGGTGCATCAGGTGGGAGGTTTCCCAGCCGCCGGCATGGTCGCCGGCGCAGTCGTACCGGTCGGCCACCAGCAGCCAGTCGCCGAACGCCCACGCCCGCATGCCGTGCCAGCGGCTCCGCCAGCGCTGGTTCCACTGGAGCACGGCGGCCCGGGCGTGGTCGATCAGCGGGTAATGCCCCGCCACCAGCACGCCGAGTTCGAAGCCCAGGCTCTCCACCTCGGCCAGGACGTGCAGCAGCAGCTTGTGGTAGTTGATCGCCTGCTCGGTGGGCGTGAAGGGGAAGCGCTCCTCGGAGAAGTTCTTCGGGTCCACCTGCATGCGCTCGGCGATCCCGGCGCTGTCGTTGGAGGTGGCTTCCAGGATTCCCTCGGTCCGCATCTCGCCGTACCACAGCGGCGGCATGGCCAGCCCGCCGCCGGTGCGGGCGCAGAGGATGGCGAGCCCCTCGGCCTGGAGGGTGTCGGCGCCGAGGGGGTTGTGTACGCCGTGCCATTCGAGGTTGCCCAGCGGCACGTACGCCACGGGACAGGCCGTCCGGCGGGCGACGATCTGGTCGGGCCTGAGCATCTGGTATCGGACTTCTTCCTCGGGCATAAGTGACTCCTGGGAAAAGCCGCGAACCACGCGAACAGGAACAAGCGGGTGAAGAAGCACCAACCCGTCCGCTCCATGCGCCTCTGTATTTCGCCCCCGGCCCTCGTGGCCGGGGGCTGACCCAATCGACCCGCATCCCTTGCACGCGGACGCGCGATCGGCGTGGATTATGGGGCGGCGTGCCAACGGGTGCAAGGCGCGTCCGCGCCCGAATCGATTGACAAATCCTCCCCGCCGTGTAGGCTGTCTCCTCCGTTGGTATGGCAGCCAGTGACGGAGACAGTCATGGAACTTTCGGATCGGATCAGCCGGGTGGCGGTGAGCGCGACGCTGGTGGTGAGCGCTCGCGCGAAGGAGCTCAAGGCCGGCGGCGCCGACGTGGTCAGCTTCGGGGCGGGCGAGCCGGACTTCGACACGCCCGCGTTCATCAAGGACGCCGCCAAGGCCGCCCTGGACGCCGGCGACACGAAGTACCTGCCCGCCAAGGCCGCCGCCCTGAAGCAGGCGATCGCCGAGAAGCTCCGGCGCGAGAACGGCCTGAGGTACGCGCCCGAGCAGGTGGAGGTGACCTTCGGCGGCAAGCACGCCCTGTATGCCGCCTTCCAGGCACTGATCAACCCGGGCGAGAAGGTCCTGATCCCCTCGCCATACTGGGTGAGCTATCCCGAGCAGGTGACGTTGGCCGGCGGGGAGAGCGTGTTCCTGGAGACGTCCCCGGCCACGGGGTTCAAGATCACGCCCGAGCAGGTCCTGGCCAACGCCAAGGGGGCGAAGGTGCTGGTGATCAACAGCCCGTCCAACCCCACCGGCGTCACCTACACGCCGGAGGAGCTGGCGGCGATCGCCGAGGCCGTGCTCCAGACGGACCTGACGGTCTTCTCCGACGAGATTTACGAGAAGCTCCTCTACGGCGACACGAGATTCGTCAGCTTCGCCGCGCTGGACGAGCGGCTGATGTCGCGGACGCTGACCTTCAACGGCCTGGCGAAGACGTTCGCGATGACGGGCTGGCGGCTGGGGTGGGTGGCCGGGCCGGTGAAGGTGATCAAGGCGGTCGCCAAGCTGATGAGCCAGGAGACCTCCAGCCCGGTGAGCTTCGCGCAGGCGGGCGCGTACGCCGCGTACACCGACCCGCGGGCGGCGGAGACGATCGAGGCGATGCGGCGTGAGTTCGAGAAGCGCGGACGGCACATGCACGAGCGCCTCAGCGCGATCGAGGGCGTCTCGTGCGTCCAGCCGACGGGCGCGTTTTATTGCTTCCCGGACGTCTCGGCCCACTATGGGCGGACGCTGGGCGGGGTGGAGATCGGCGGATCGCTTCCGTTCGCCAGCGCCTGCCTGGAGGGCGCCGGCGTGGCGCTGGTTCCGGGCGTGGCGTTCGGGGAGGACCGATGCGTCCGGCTGTCGTTCGCCACGAGCCTGGAGCAGATCGACAAGGGCTTGGACCGGCTGGGGAAACTGCTGGCCGGGTGAAGGAGACTCGACCCGGCCCCGGCGTCATGGGGAACCACCCAAAGACCCTTCGCCGGCGGGTCCTTTGGTATTGTCGTTCGGGCACGCCCACTCGGCGGTCCGGCGCGGAAGCGTCGGCTTCATCCGGTCTGTCGGCTCGGCGGATGTGCCGCCGCCGACCGAGGCCGGGAGTCCTGTTCGATCGCGATGGATGCGTTCGGCATCCGCCCGGGGCTATACGGTCCGGCGGGGCGCCGGTGCGGCCTGGGGGCTCTGGGACGCGGCTTCTTCCGCGGCGGACACTTCCTGAAGCCGCTGCTTCATGAGCCTGCCGGCCTTGAACCGGACGGTGCGTTTGGCCGGCACCTGCACGCGTTCGAGCGTCTTGGGGTTCTGAGCCGTGCGGGCGGCGCGGTGACGGACTTCGAAGACGCCGAAGTCGCGGAACTCCAACCGGTTGCCCCTGCTCAGTTCCTCGATGACCTCGTCCAGAAAGCCCTGCACAACCTTCTTGACCGCCACGTGCTTGGATCCGGTGTTCTCGGCGATACGGTCAATGAGTTCCTTCTTGGTCACCGTATGCATGAGCGTTTCCTTCCCAACTAGCCTCTTCGGAGACATATCGTTCTTTGACGGAAGACGCGATGCGGCGTTTCGCTAAGACATGCACCTTTGCCGCCGCAAGTCATCTTATCCTAAAGCTTTCTACCGCCCAATCAACGATTTTTTTTGGCAATTCTGCCCGCGCCCCGCCCCCGTCCGCCTCACCCGTACGGACCGCCGGGCCGGTATTCCAGCTTGCTGCCCGAGGGCGTGTTGCCCTGCTCCTCAAAGATCAGCAGCTCGTTTTCGGCACCTAACCACGGCTCTGGAAGATAATAGTACTCCTGCGGGCCGATATTCCAGAATCGCCCGACATTTCGGCCGTTAAGATAAATCTGCCCCTTGCGGGCGCCGCTGATCCGCAGGAACAACGGCACGGGCGACCCGGAGTGCTTGAAGGCGCTGCGGTACCAGGCGGGCAGGCCCTTGCCGACCACGCGCCCGGGCACGGGGGGCACTTCCCACCGCCGGTACGACCATTCCGCATTGTCCGTCACCGACTCCATCAGCAGGTACAGCCGGATGCTGTCCAGGTCCTTGGGCCTGACGTCGCCCCACAGCAACAGTTGCAGATGGTTGGTGCCCTTCTTCAACTCGTTGCCCAAGGTGATATCGCCGTAGCCGCCGCTGTCGGGCAGGAATCCCGCCTGCCGCCCGTTGCACAGCACGATCATGTGGTGGTTCAGGTTCCTGTACGACAAGTGCACCGGGGTGATCCTGGGGAGCGGAAATGACACCTCCGCCGTCACCATCGGCGTGTTCGACAGCGACGGGAACATGTGGACCATCATCCGCGGCAACATCCTGCGGGAGAAGTCCCCGCCCGCGCGCAGCTTGAACTTCTTCAGCAGGAGCGGCTTGGCGTCCCACACCTGCCCGAACAGGCCCTTGGGCTGTCCCAGCTTGGGCCCGAAGTTGACCCGACCCATGTTGTCCAGCAGGAAGGTCAGCTCGTTGGCGCCACGCCGGAAGGGCACGGAGATCGGCGTGCGCTCGGCCCCGGGCCCCCTGCCCCAAACGTTAATCAACTTGCCGTTTGCGTAGATCGTCGCCCGGTCCTCGCAGCAGGGCAGGAACAGATGCCGCGTCATCGCCCGGGGCGAATCGACCACCGCGCGCTGCCAGGCGTATCCGTGCTTGATCTCCATCGCCGCCAGGTCCTTGGGCCGGTCCAGCTTCTGCCAGGGCAGGTGCGGGTTGATCGGCTCGTCGCAGACGCACAGGCGCGAGAACTGCCCCAGCCGCGGGGCGGGGGGCTTCTTCCCCGCCGCCCTGACCTTCCTGACGCTGCACTTGGCCTCCGGGCCGACCAGCGTGTACTGCCTCAGGCCCGCGCCGGCGGTGACGTCCTCCACCGTGGCCCCAACGAACTCCGGCCCGATGACCAGCGTCTCGTCCACCTCCCACGTCCGGGTGGCGGCGTCGCTGTTGAGGATCAGGACCTTCTGCCCCGCCTCCGCCAGCTCCACCGGCTTGTCGTCGGCTGGCACCTTGGCCGTAAGCTCCTTGCCGTTGATCGACAGGCGCCCATCCCAGCCGGCCGGGCCGTGCAGGACCAGCAGGCCGTCCCCGAACACGCCCAGGGGCATCAGGTTGGCGTAATCCAGCACGGTCTCCGGACCCAGGCGGACGCCGACGGGCACCGCCGTCGCCCCCAGCGGCTCCAGTGGGACGGTCAGCGCCCTGCCGTCGGGCAGGGAGATGTCCGCGGTGGTGACCTCGTCGCGCCCATTGTTGGTGACCACCGCCATCCGCCCCACCGGCCCGGCCACGTTGAGGACCTGCGTGCCGTTGTGAACGGTGACGGAGGGCCCCCCTTCCATCCGCCCCTGGGCGAAGAACGGCCCGAAATGCGAGCCGAGCATGTTAACCAGCTTGGTCAGGTAGTACTTGCGCGTGAGCCCGCCTCCCTCGGCCAGGGGGGCGTCGTAGTCGTAGCTGGTGGTCTGGTAAGACCAATCGTGGGCGGACAGGCGCGAGCCCCAGAACCCGAAGTTCGTGCCGCCATGCCACATGTAATAGTTGACCTGGCAGCCGCAGCCCATGATCTCCAGGGCGCGTCGGGCGACCTCGCGGGCGTCCCTGACCTGGTGCTTCCCGCCCCAGTAGTCGAACCACCCCGCCCAGAACTCCGTCGCCAGCATGAACGCCTCCGGCTGCACCTGCCGCAGCCGCTTGGCGGTCTGCACCTCGTTACCCCAGCAGTTCATGCACTCGACCGCCTCCGGCAGCAGCGGCTCGCTGAGCAGGTTGCAGGTGATGATCGGCACCTCGAACCCCGCACGGCGGATCAACTGGCTGATGAACTGCAGATACGCCAGGCGATCGGGCATGGTGGTGTAGTAGTACTCGTTCTCGTTCTGGACGAGGATGATGTTGCCGCCGCGAGTAACCTGCAGGTCCGCCAGCCGGACCAGCACCTGGGCCAGGAACTTGTCGAAGTAGTGCATGAAGGCGGCGTTGGCGGTCCGATACGCCAGGTTGCTCTTGGCCGCCAGGTAGGCGGGGAAGCCACCGAAGTCCCATTCGGCGCAGATGTAAGGCCCGGGGCGGAGGATGACGTAAAGCCCCAACTCCGCCGCCTGGCCGATGAACTCGCGTAAGTCCAGGTCGCCGCTGAAATCCCACTTGCCCTGCTCGGGCTCATGGAGGTTCCAGGCGACGTACGTCTGGATGCAGTTCAGCCCGGCGCGTTTGGCCTTCAGAAGCCGATCGCGCCAAAGGTCGCGGGGGACCCGGAAATAGTGTACCGAGCCGCTGGCAAGCCAAATCCGCTCCTCATCGACGATGAGGCTCCGGTCGTCGTACCGGACCGTTGGCATGTCTGTATCCCCTACTCGATGGGGTCGTTGCATATGGGACATTGTCCGAATGCGTAACAAGTGTAGTAAGCGCCGTGCCGCTTTCAACAAATAAACAACCCCACGCACAGTTTAGCCGGGATATTCCTCCCCGGGCCGCCCGCTGCCGGCAAACCCCACCATTCCACGGAATCCGATGGCATCCGGGCCGGGAGTGGCCACATAAGCATCTGCTATATTATAGCTTACGTGTCTGCGCTGCGGCGGTGAAAGTCTCTTTCGCCGACAACTTCACCTTCACGCCGCACCCCCCGGTCCGCCCAAAGGCCGAATTTCCAGCCCATAGGCGCCTTGGCGGCAATTGCGGCCACAACCGTCTCTATCGTGGTGGCTTACCCCGTAGCCGGGGTTCAGGCAGGCGGCGCCGGACGATGTCGAAGACCCGCCGAGGCGGACAGTCCGTGCGTTGGGTCCCGGCGTCACCGCTGGGCCATGCCGGCCCGTTGGAGCGTCAGGAGGACGAGTTTCTCGAAGGGCGCCGAGGTGGGGGCGCGGACGTAGACGGTCCCGCGGGCCAGGCAAGTTCGCTCCACGGCCGCGGCGAACCGGTCCCATTGGCGGCGGTACTCCGCCAGGACGGCGTCGGTCACGTGCACGGTCAGCCGCTCCCCGGCCTCCAGGCCCTCCAGTTGGACGGGCCCGGCCACCGGCGGGGAGGCGTCGAACGGGTCGGCGACGTGCAGCAGGATCACCTCGTCCCCGTGCCGCCGCAGGGCCGCCAGGGCGGGCGAAAGGTCCTCCCCGAGGTCCATCGCGTCGGTCAGGACGATCACCGTCCCGGCATGCCCGCCCCGGCGGAGGAACTGGTCCACCGCCACGTCCAGCCTCGTCCGCCCCCCGCACGGCAGGGGCGACAGGAAATCCAGCACGCGGAGGATCTGCCCGCTGTTACGTCCCGTACGGATGCCCTCGCCCAGCGACTCGGCGAACGGCAGCACCTGGACGCGGTCCAGGCTGACCATGGCCACGTAGGACAGGGCGGCCGCGGTGCGCCGGGCGTAGTCGAACTTCCGCACCTGTCCCGCCGACATCGACGCCGAGGCGTCCAGCAGTAGGCTGACCGCCCCCTCGCTGTGCTCGTGGAACAGCCTCAGCAGCAGCCGCTCCATCCGGGCGTAGTAGGGCCAGTCCAGGAAGCGGATGTCGTCGCCGGGGGCGTACGCCCGGTGGTCGGCGAACTCCAGCCCGTCGCCGAGCCGGCGGCCTCGCCGGTGCCCCCCGGCCGAGGGGGCGGGTGCCATCCGCTTGGCCAGCATCCCCAGCCGCTGGAGCCGCCGGAGGAATTCATCGTCAAAGAGTTCGCGGTCCGCCATGGGTGAGTAAGCGGGTCAGACCCGTTCGGCCTCCCTTTCCAGACCGGCCTCGCGGAGCAGCGCCGCCAGGCGCGCTCGCAGGGCATCGACGACGGCCTTTTGATCCCGCCCCCGCCAGCGGCGCTTGGCCCGGTCGATCAGCTTGGTGTACATGGTGATCGCCGCCTTGGCCCGCCCCGACGCCTTCAGGGCCTTCTCCGCCCGCTCCGACGCCGCCAGCATCACCTCGGCCAGCGCCTCGCTCTTCAATGCCGCCTCGTACGCCTTCAAGGCCTTGTCCGTCTCGCCGTGCTTGGCGTAGTCGTCGCCGAGAGAGATCAGAATCCACCCCTGCAGGTCCGGCCTTTCGCCGTAGATCGACAAGGACCTGCGGTAGACGTTCTCCCGTGCGGCGGCGTCGGCGATCGTCGGGACGATCCGCATCACGAGCGAGCAACTGTAGTCGGGATAGTCCTTTGCGGTCTTGCTGATGAGGGTGTCGAAGAACCGGTCCAGGTGCTCGGCGGGCAGCCGGTCCTCCGTGCGGAGCTTGACCAGAAGCTCCCACGCCGGACGGAAGGCCAGGTTCCGCTCGATCGCCTCCGCCAGCAGGTCCTCCACGAGCGATCCGTCGAGCTGGCGCTTCTGGGCCAGCCACGCTACCGACGCGGGCGGCCTCTTGGCCCGCTCGGGCGGATGCTCGTCATAGTCCCGTGCCCACCGCCGCAGCAGGTCCAGGTCGACGGCCGGGGACTTGTCGCGGAGCTTGTCCACCAGCCGGGCGAGGACCACCGCGGCATCCGCCTCGCGCCGGCGCTGGCGGGGCAACTGGGCGGCCGCGCCGACCAGCATCAGCTCGGCGTCGGGCATCGCCCTGCCGTTGGCGGGGTCGGACACCTGCCCGGTGTAGTATCGGTGCGCCTCGTACCGCCCGGTAGTGCTGTCCCAGTACGCCCGGTTGCCGCCGATGCGGAGGCAGGCGGCCCAGGCGTGCTTGCCGCCCCAGGACGCCGTGCCGCTGGCAATGGCGGCCGGGATCCCCAGCGCCCGGCAGATCTCCGCCGCGTAGTACGCCTGCTCGATGCAGACCCCGCCCTCCTTGCGCAGGTTCGGCAGGGTGTAGGGCTTGTCGGCGATCTTCTTGGGCTTGTCCAGCTCGTAGGCGGCCAGATCGTATTCCAGATCGAAGTACGCCTTGACCGGCTGGTCCTTGCCGCCGTATGCCTTGGCCGCCCAGCGGCGTTCGGGGAGGCTCAGCCGGCTGGTGGCCAGGTACCGCGCCAGCTCGTAGGGCATCTTCTTGAGGTCGAACCGCATTCGCACGGCCGGGTGCGTGTACCAGCCGAAGGCCTCGACCATCGTGCACGGGTCCGGCTGGGGGCGGTAGTGCCGCATCGGTCGGGACGTGGCGAACGCCGCCGCCAGGTCCGGGTGCGACAGCACCGCCTTCTCGTCGGCACGGACCAGCTCCCAGAACACCTTCAACGACTCGGCCGGCTCCGGGACGTCGCCCATGGCACGAAACAGGATCTGGGAGACATCCTTGTGTCCCACCAGCCACCGCACCATCTCCTGCCCGCCGGGGGTGGCGGCCGCTTTGGGCAGCAGCGCGCACGCCCGCAGGGCGTGGACCATCTCCGTCAGGGCGCCCAGCTCCTCCAGGTGTCCGCACGCCACCCGGGCCACCAGCGCCGCGTGCAGCCTCTCCGCCAGCGTGTCGTACTCGCCCGTGGCGGCGAATTCCTCCAGCCGGGTCAGGGCCATCTGACCCATCCAACGGTCGTCGAACGCGCCCGCCGGCGCCGGGGCGGCGCGGGCAAGGCCGGTGCCGGCGGACCCCGGCGGGCGCGTGGGCTGGGCCCACGCGTTCGCGCAGAACGCCATCGCCGCCGCCACGGGAAGCAGCACATTTCTTCCAATCATCCCCATTCCTTTCCCTGGCACACCTCTGTTGTACCTGCCCGCACCCGGCCCGTGCAAGCCGCCACCCGTTGCCTTCGGCCCTCCCGGTGCGCACAATGATGGTGCATGGCAAGACGCAAGGGCAAATCGCGCAGCCGGGTGAAGGACTGGGACCATCGGTTCCGCCGCGGGCACCCGGAGGAGCTGGACGAGGCCCACGACGTCGAGTCGCTCCAGCCGCAGCGGGTCAAGCTCGGCCCGGACCGCGCCTCGGCGGGACCCGAGGACACCGCCCTGGAAGGCGGGCCCCGGGCCGAGGGAATGGTCACCGGCATGTTCCGCGGGGGCGCCTGCGTCCGCGTGGCGGGGGAGGACCTGCCCTGCCGGATCGCCGGCACATTCCGGGCGCCGAAGGGGTTCACCGCCTTGGCCGTCGGGGACGATGTGACCGTCGTGTTGACCACCTCGGGGCACCTGTCGGGCGACCGGTCGCTGGACAAGGACCGTGCCGACGGGGTGATCCTGACCCGCCTGCCCCGCCGGACCGCGCTGGCCAGGCCGCCGGGCTACCGCGGCAAACGCCGCGGGCGATACGACGAGGCCGCGGCGGAGAAAGTGATCGTCGCCAACATGGACGTGCTGCTGATCGTGGTGGCGACCCGCCAGCCGGCCATTCGTCCCGCGCTGATCGACCGGTTCTGCATCGTCGCGGAGCGGGGCGAGATGGAGCCGGTGGTGGTGTTCAACAAGACCGACCTGGGCGGACCCGACCAGGAGGTGGTGGCGGAGCTGGAGTCGGGGCAGATTCGGCTGGTCCGCTGCTCGGCGGCGACGGGCGAGGGCTTCGGAGAGCTTCTCCCGGCCATTCAGGGCCGGCGGAACGTGCTGGCGGGGGCGTCCGGGGTGGGCAAGAGCACGCTGGTGAACGCCCTGGTGCCGGGTGCGGACCTGGCCACGCGGCAGGTGCGTTCCAAGGATGATCGCGGGCGGCACATGACGGCTTCCGCCACCGTCCACGAGTTGCCGGGCGGGGGGCTG
>DASRZG010000448.1:0-3520 GCA_035686585.1 Phycisphaerae bacterium | reverse complement strand
CTCGCGGATGTAGAACAGGAAGGACTGGTGCCCGGACCGGTAAACGTAGACCGACTCGTCGGCAGGCAGGCATTGGTTGATCGCCTCGCCGGCGGGGCGCCCTTTGCTCGAGCGCCGCGGCGAACGGCTCGGCCTCCGCTGTAGACGGCCGCGGATCGCCCCGCTACACTGAGGAACAGGTCGGGCTCAAGTGAGCCGGCCCGGGGGCGGCGGAATCGCCGCGTCACCACCGGACGGGCAGGAGTTCGTCCGTCACTTCCTGGGGAGTTCGCCCCAGTGCCGGGCCTGGGAGATTCCAGGCCATGAAGAGCCTGCGCATCCCAAGCGGGGCGATCCCGATCCGCTCTCCCGTTGTCTGGCTCGGGCCGACGCAAACGGAAACCTGCGAGATCGGGTCGTAAGAGGGTCAGGGCGTGCGGGTGCGGCGGGCATTCCCAACACCCGCGCGGGATGACGCTCGCGTTGGCCACCAACCGGCAGGCCGGCTACCGACCCGCAGACCCGCCCGTGCCATCCGCGGCGGGGGCGGATGCCGGCGGCGATGCCGGCCGCGTGCGCGGCCCGTCGGCGGACAGCTCGGCCGGCGTGCGGAAGACCTTCCACTTGCCCTTCGGCAGGTCGCGGAAGGCGGCCTCCAGCCGGGACGGGGGGATCGGCTCGTCGCCGGCCTGGCGGATGAAGATGGACTGGACCTGCTTGGGATACCTGCGGGCGAGTTCGCCGTACATCTCCGGGTCCTTCTCGCCGGAATCGCCCATGAGGATGAATCGCCGGGCGGGGTAGCGCCGCAGCAGGGCCTCCACGGCCGGGGACTTGATCTTGTCCGATTCGGCGAAGAGGTTCAGGAAGGTCTCGTCCTTCCATCGGAACTCCTTGAGGCGGAAGGAGCCCATGGGGAACTTGTCCGCCTCGATCCATTCGCGGAGGGGGACATAGAGCTGGTAGGGGCTGGCGGAGACATAGTGGAACGTGGCCCCGGCCTCGGCCCATCGGCGGTAGAGGTCGCTCATTCCCTCGACGGCGCGGAAGGGCTTGGTGAAGGTATTTTCCACCAGGGCGTGGCGGTCGGCGACGTTGGACAACTTGATGGTGTCGTCGATGTCGGAGATGACGGAGACGCCCTCGGGCTCGACGAGCTGCACCTGGCCGGTGAAGGTGCGCCCGTCCCGGGCGACCAGGTGGAAGCTCAGCCAGTTCCCCTGGACGATCCCGAGGCGGCGGAGGTTGTCTATCTGTTGTGCCTTGAGGTGCACGGTGCTGCGGAAGTAGCCGTTGCCGCCGGAAGTGCCGGCCGGGAAGGTCCAGTCTCCGATCCGGATCGACAGATCCTTGCCGCCCTGGTTGTCCACGACGAACCAGCGGGCGCGGGCGCGGAGCGTCCGGGCCTCCTCGCCGGCGGGGGCGACGTCCAGCTTCTTGCGGAACAGCTCGATCAGCGTCGCCCGGGCGGCGGAGTCCATCTCGGCCTCGAAGATCCACCCGTGGATGGGGATTTCCCACAGGTTTCCAGCGATCAGACGGGCGGGCTTGGGGATGAAGATCACCGACTCGTCCGACTTGACGGGCGAATCGGCCGCCTGGGCGAGCAGAGCCGCCGCCGCGGCGGCCAGACATGTCCAGCACAGCCTTGACCACATGGTCGAACCGCCTCCTCGCCCCGGCCTTCTCCGGCGGCGGGGCGGGCATCATCAGGATAACCCCGTAGGCGCATCGGAAGGCGGGCCGAAACCGGATAGCCGTCATGTTCGTCACAAACGGCGCTCTGGTAATACGATACAGGCGAGCATTTGTCCACTTGACGGTTTGGGAATCTTCGGTTAGCATAATGGACAGCTTGCTCGGAGGACGCTTGGTACGCCAGGGCAGTGACGGTTTCGGTATGTCTTTGCCGGGCCGTCCGCTCATGTTCGCAGAGAGGAGAGCTCGACCATGTCCCATCGAGGAAGGGTCGCTCAGTTCGTCTGGATAACCGCCTTGCTGGCAGGGGTGTGCGCCGCGCCGGCGTTGGGCGACGTCATCATTTACACGTACGACAGCACGGTTGACAGCCCCACCGGTCCGTTTGTGGTGGCCCTCAAGCCGGGCTCGTTCTCGCTGCCGCAGTACAACGATCCGGCGCCGCTGATCTTCGTGACGATCGAGGTGACGGGCGTGACGATGGGCGGCATAAACACCTGGGACAACGAGACCGATGCGGCCGGATGGGCCGAGGTGACCCTGGGCGCGGAGATTCACGTGACCAGCAACACCCCGGCGGCGCCGATGGTCACGCTGGTGATCCCGCAGGCGACGGCGAATCAGAACATCGAGGGCGACGATCCGTTGGAGGCAGGGGCTCCGGTGTGGTTCCTGGGCCAGTGGACGAATGCCGATTACGTCGGCGGCGACAGCGTGTCGGTGACGACGGCCGGCGAGTCGGACTCGGATTCGGACATCCTGGGCCCGGGCGACGACCTGACGCCGTTCATCGGCACCGGCACGGTGCAGTGGAACTTCGTCAGCTACCTGATCGCCACGCATAGATCGAACAACCCGGTGGGCCAGGGCCAGGAGGAGCCGCCGCAGTTCAACTTTACCGCCCGGGTCATCTACGAGAACACCGCCCCCGAGCCGGCCGCCCTGGCCGTGCTGTGCCTGGGTATGGCGCCGATTCTGGCGCGGAGGCGGGCGAGGCGTTAGACGAAGGCGGGCGCTTGGGCCCGCGGTTCATGACAGACGGTTGGACGAACGGATTCTGAGGCAGCGACCAGACCAATCCGCGGGCCGCCGGTAAGGGTGGGCCCGCGGTTTTTTGCGCGCGCGCCCGGCGGGCGCACCGCGGCCTTGCGGTGCGGGCGCCCGACGGGCCCAAAGAACCTTGGAAATCATGTTGCGTCCGGGCGGGTGACGCCGAAATAATCTCAGGGTCATCCGTTCGGGTGCGGGTTGGCGTGGTTCCCGGTGTGTATCCGGCGGTGGACGAACCCATTTGTCTGCCCGGTGCACGGATTGCGAGGGCGAACGTTGTGAAGAACAGGACGCTGCTCGAAGGCCTGGAGAAACGGATTCTCCTGGACACCGTCACGGAAACCGTCACCGTCGGCCCCCTGCCTCCCAGCACCCCGGCCACCACCTTCACGGTCAACAAGCTCGACGACCAGGGCGGCACGCGCCGACTGCTGTCGGTGAGGCTGGACATCGTCCTGCAATCGACGGGCGGGGGGACGGGGCTGGAGAACGAAGGCCCCGGCACGGGCTCGGCCACGGTGACCATCGGCACCGACGTCGACGTCGAGCGCGACAGCGAGAACCACGGCGACGCCACCTGGGACCTGCAGTTGTCCGCCACCGAGAGCCAGAGCCGCGCGGTGGTCGCCCCGGACTCGGACGCCGCGCCGGACTATCTCTATCCCAACGACGACGACAGCGTCGTGGTCATCGGAACAACCTCCTCCGACCAGGACAGCAAGACCTGGACCAACACCGCCGACCTGCTGGCGTTCATCGGCTCCGGGCAGATCGCCTTCTACTACGACAGCGA
>DASRZG010000447.1:0-10858 GCA_035686585.1 Phycisphaerae bacterium | reverse complement strand
CCCCGTCCGCTGGAGGCGCAGCCCGGTGGCGGGATCGGCAACCCGATAGGCGTGATCCACCACGAAGGCCGCCTCCCGAAGCTGCCCGGTCACGCCCGGGCCCGCGACGACGAAGTACCCGGCCCCCTCGATGGCCAGATCCAGCCGGTCGCCGCGCGTAACCACCAGCCCGGGATGGGGATGGGGATGATCCGTCGGGGCCGGGACGACCACCGCCAGCCGGGCCAGCTCGTCTTCCTGTCCGTTCGTGAACCGCCCCAGCAGCGTGCCGTCATGCCGCGCCAACACGCTGGACAGGTGTCCCGCCCCGCTGCCGTCGTGGGCGACCGCATCGGCCGTGGAGAAGCCGAAGAAGCCGCTCAGGCCGTCGTACTTGCCCGGCGTGCCGAAATCCATCGCTATCCGCATCGCGGGCCCGCCGCCGGGGAACGTCATCTCCACCGTCGCCGCCGGGCCGATTGGGCCTGCAAAGGACTTGTTGGCGTTGAACGTGATGCCCTCCACGCGCCGGTCCGCCAGACTCAATGCCCCGGTCGCCTGGGTGACCACGTAGTCCCACACGCCGGGCTGGTCGGTCTGCACAAACGTCCCCACCAGGACGCGGGAGACGCCGCGATAGTCCCTCATCTCGGACAGGGCCTCTCGGGCGCAGGTCCCGCCGACACTGAGCATGTCGAACGGGCCCGCCACGTCCAGGCTTCCCTCCCCGGCGTAGGTCAGCGTCAGGTCCGTCCTGCTGTAGCCGAGGTCGTTGTCGGTCACGCGCAGCCTTCCCGAGGCGATCGTGGCGGTGGTCCCGGGCAGGGCGCTGCTGATCGCCGCGGCCAGGTCGCCCAGCGTGGTCCGCCCCGGGTCGATCTGCATCACGGCGCTGACCGGCAGGCCGGCCCGGGTCGTGCCGGCGATCCGGATTTCGTCCCCGGCGCCCAGGCCCCGGGCCTGGTCCAACTGCCTCAGCAGCGTCCCTTCGTCCGCATGCGCCCCGGCCACGGCGAATTGCGCGTCCAACGACAGAATCTGCCGGGTGGCCCCGCCGGCGTCGGGGCCGAGATTGCCCCCGAAGGAAACGCTCGTTGTCGCCCGGGGCGGCATGGTCCAATCGTAGGTAATTCGCACGCCGGCGACCCCAGGGGCCTGGTACCCGCCGGCCTCGCCCACGCTGCCGACACGCTGAAGCAGCATCCCCCGGCCGTAGTCACGATCGTAGAGGAGTCCGCCGGGCCCGGTGGAGAACTCGCCCTCCCGCACCAGCATGTCCCGGCTCCCGTCGCTCAGCAGCAGGAAGCCCTCGCCATCGATCCGCAAATCCAGACCCCCGGGCCCGGCCAGGACGTTACCATAGGCCGGCACATACGGGTCCGCCCAGCCAATCGCCCCATGCCCCACAACAACAACCAACACAACCAGCGAAGTCCATTTCGCGCTCATCATGCCACTCCCTTTGCCGATCGCCTCCGGCCCCGCCCCGATCCCTCGCCGAGGCACGTCGCCGAGGCCTCCGTACCGCCGATTCTACCGCCCCGCCGACGACCACGCCAACAGGTCGATCGAGGAAAGCCCTATCCAAGACCACATTCATCGGTGCAATCCGCCTGCTCCTTCCGCCAGGCGTGGGTGGCATATACCTGCTTGAATCCCATGGACAGGTAGAACGGCTTGGTCGTCCCGACGCAGGCGACGGTCGCGCCGAGGGCGCCGCAGCGGCGGATGGCCTCGAGCACGGCTGCGGTGCCCAGGCCGCGGCGGCGGTAGTCCGGATCGGTGCAGACCGGCTCGACGTACGCCAGCCCGTTCGCCGCCTCGTACCACATGCCGCAGTACGACACGAACTCCCCGCCCGGCGCCTCGACGACAATGGTCAGCTCCGGCCGGAAGTTCGGCGCCGACTGCATCTTCCTCATCCCCTCGATGCCGTCGGCCGGCGGCTCGCCGGGGTGGTTGAACCCGCGGTGCAGCACGCGGTGGACCTTGTGCAGGTCATTCTCGTCGGCAAGGGATCTCAGGTGGAACCCCTCCGGCAGCCGGATCGGCGGGAACGGGTCAGAGATCGGCAGGTGCGACATGTCCTCCCCCCGCTTGGCGTTCCTCTCGAACCCGGCCTCGGCGGCGATCCGCTGGAACCCCTCGTCGGCGTCGTTGATGAAGACCTCCACGCTGCGAACGTTGCCGTCGGCCGCGCCGAGGTTCTCCGCCGCATACGCAAGCATGTCCGGCTTGAGGAACGCACAGGCCGGGGCCAGCTCGACGTAGACCACGCCGGGCCGGTGCTCGTGATGGACGATCCCCACGACGCCTCCGTCGCGTTCCCACACGCCGAACCCGCCCAGCCGCGACTCATCGCAGAGCGGGTGAGCGTGCATGTACTCCCACCGCGGCTGGGGCCAGTTGCGGTGCGGGCCCGGCATGCGGTACGTCCGCACCAGCAGCTTCCCGACGGCCTCGTAGTCGTCCGGGTGTCGGTACGTTCGAAGTCGGATATCCATAGGCGATCCCTCGCAGCCTGGGCGTGTATAAATGCACCGATCGGAACTCGCAAGGGAAGAGCGCGATTTGTGTTGCCCCACCATACCAGGGGCATCTTCGCTTCGCTCTGACTTCCGCCAAGGGGCGACTTGCCGTCCGCGCAAAAGCCGGGGGGGCGACCGATTGCCGGGATTCCGGGGGAGTGTCGCCCCGCGGACGCGCGCAATGTCCTTGACAGAACCGCGATGCGCGGTAGAATCTGTGGCCTAAGGGGCGTTCGGACACGACGAATGCAGTTCCCCTGTCTGTTCCATGTGTGCATCTGTCACTGTGCCGCCGCGCCGCCTGTCGGATCCGTCCGATGTGTAGCGGAATGAAGGAGAGGGACCTCCGCCATATCCCCCCGCGTGCAGCCATCGAGCCTCACGGTGCACCGCAAGATGGAGGAAGTGAGATGAATCGCATGAGATCCCTTCGGTACGTCTGCCTCGTCGGCCTGGTGGTCTTCCTCGCCGCCGGCTTGGCGGGTGCGGGCATAACCATCGTCAACTTGCCGAGCGACAGCCCGAACTTCGTCCTCGAAGCCGACTGCGGCGGCGTCACGCCCGGCGGCACGAAGCTGCCGATGATGGGGCAAATGGGGTACTGGCCGTCCCGCCTGATGGACAGCGTGATCGACGCCTTGGAATGGCAGTTCGGCACGACCACGATTCACCTGGGCGACGGCAAGACGGCCCAGCGGGACCCGGAGGACGTCTGGACGTTCCAGTGGGGCGACGACCTAAACGGGACGCTCACCATCGATCACTACAAGGCCTACGACACACACAGGGACGGGATCTGCGGTCACGGTGCCCAGTTCAGTTGCCACTACTTCCCGGCGGACACCGACCCGGACAACCTCGCCTGGGTCCAGGTGTTCGGGGCGTCGTACGACAAGCTGGGCATCCCCTCCGGCACGGCCATCGTGGACCCGTTCGCCAACGACGGCACCGACGACGCGCCGTTCTACTTCAGCGACCTGGACGACCCGAAGAAGCTCTACTACCCCGCGAGTATTCCCGCCGACTCGATCATCTTCGGCGACACGCCGATCTTCGAGCACTATGAGGACACCGCCTGGTCCGGCTGGCTGAGGCTGAACCTGTTCCTGGCTTCCTGGGACGACGCCACGCACGAGCTGACCATTCACGACGGCATCCGTTGGGGCTACGACGGCCAGTGCGTCCCCGCGCCGATGTCGGTGGTGCTGGGCATGATCGGGTTGGCGCTGGTGCACCGGATGCGCGGACGGAGGTCCGACAGCGCGGGATAGCGGACCACGGGGAGACATGGTGTTCGGAAGGCGTTGAACCCCCCGTACCGACGGCATCTCCGCTTCGCTCCGACTTCCGCTGGGGGGCGACTTGCCGTTCGCACGGGACGTCTCGCAGTTCGCACAGGAGACCCCGGGTGGAGCGCCAATCGCCCCCCAGCGGAAGCAGGGGGTTTCGCTCTCAGCACCGTCGCGCGCTAACGGACGACCATTGTCCTATCCCCCACATCCCGATACCATCCGGATCAGACGTCGAGCGACCATCTCCACAGGACTGAGACATCCATGAACGTCGTCTTCATCATGACCGACCAGCAGCGGTGGGACATGCTGGGCTGCTACGGCACGGAGTGGATGCACACGCCGAACCTGGACCGGCTGGCGGCGGAGGGCTGCCGGTTCGATGCGGCCTACACCACCCAGCCCGTGTGCACGCCGGCGCGGGCGGCGCTGTTCACCGGCACCTACCCCTCCAGCAGCGGGGCCTACGCCAACCAGCTCTCGCCCCACCGGCACGTGGCCATGCTGGGCGAGATCCTCTCCGCCCGGGGCGTGGCGGCCGGGTACGTGGGCAAGTGGCACCTCTGCGGGCCGGAGGGGAAGTACTACGGCAACGGCCAGTGCGAGGGCGGATTCGACCCGGAGTACTGGTACGACGGGCGGCGGTTCATCGAGGACGTCGGGGAGGAAGGCTTCGCCAAGTGGCGCGGCGGCGAGGGCCTGACCGCCGAGGACTGCTGGGGCACCCGCGTGGCCGACCGGGCGGTGCGGTACATCCGCGAAAAGCGCGACCCCCACAGGCCGTTCTTCCTGGTGGCGTCCTTCGACGAGCCCCACGGGCCCTGCTCGGCGCCGGAGCGGTTCTACGACCTCTACCGCGGCACGACGCGCCCCTGGCAGGCGAACATGGGCGACCGCCTCGAAGGCAAGCCCGGGGCGCACCGGGCGCTGGAGATCGGCCAGGCCCACCGCGGCCACGTGCCGGACGGCACCCGACCCAACAACAACCCGCGATACTACGGCTGCGCCAGCTTCGTCGACGAGCAGATCGGGCGGGTGCTGGAGGCGGTGGATCGGTACTGCCCGGACGACACGGCCGTGCTCTTCACGACCGACCACGGCGACCACGCCGGCGCCCACGGGCTGCTGGCCAAGGGGCCGACCATGTACGAGGAGATCATCCGCACCCCCCTGCTGGTCCGGGCGCCGGGGGTCACCGCGCCCGGCAGCATCTGCGGCTCGCTCATCAGCCACATCCACCTGGCTCCTACCCTCTGTGCCCTGCTGGGCGTGGAGGGCCACGGGCAGTTCCAGGGTACCGACGCGACGGCACTGCTCCGCGAGCCGGAGGTTCGGATCACGGATGCGGTCTTCCTGGAGTACCACCGCTTCGGCCTGCCGCACAGCCACTACTGGGGCTTCGTGCCCACCCGCTGCATCCGCACCGACCGCTACAAGCTGGCGATCAACATGGTGGACCGTGACGAGCTGTACGACGTGCAGGCCGACCCCGGCGAGATGGCCAACCGCATCGACGACCCCGACCTGGCCGACGTCCGCAACGACCTCCATGACCGGCTGCTGGCGTGGCAGGAGCAGCGCCTGGACCCGTTCCGCGGCCTGGGCTGGCACAAGCGCCCCTGGCGGCCCGACCACGAGCCCGACCCCCGGCCGCCCGGAGGGTGGCGGTGAGGGCGGTCCCGATCAATCGAAGCTCATGGACATCAGGAATTCGGCGTTGGACTTGTGCTTCTGGAGGCGGTTGATCAGCAGTTCCATGGCCTCGACGGGGTTGAGGTCGGCCAGGGCCTTGCGGAGGCGGTAGACCAGCTTGAGCTCGTGGGGGTCCAGCAGGAGCTCTTCCTTGCGGGTGCCGGAGCGGCTGATGTCGATGGCGGGCCAGACGCGCCGGTCGACCAGGCGCCGGTCCAGGTGCAGCTCGCTGTTGCCGGTCCCCTTGAATTCCTCGAAGATCACCTCGTCCATCTTCGAGCCGGTCTCGATCAGGGCCGTGCCGATGATCGTCAGCGACCCGCCCTCCTCGACCTTGCGGGCGGCGCCGAAGAACCGCTTGGGCTTCTGGAGGGCGTTGGCGTCCACGCCGCCGGTCATGATGCGCCCGGAGTGGGGCTGCTCGGCGTTGTACGCCCGACCCAGGCGGGTAATCGAGTCCAGCAGGATCACCACGTCCTGCCTGAACTCGACCATCCGCTTGGCCTTCTCGATGACCATCTCGGCGATCTGGATGTGCCGGCTGGCGGGCTCGTCGAAGGTGGACGAGACGACCTCGGCGGTCGTCGCACGCTGCATCTCGGTGACCTCCTCGGGCCTCTCGTCGATCAGCAGGATGATGACGTAGGCGTCGGGGTGGTTGGCCGAGATGGCGTTGGCCATCTTCTGCAGCAGCACGGTCTTGCCCGTCCGCGGCGGGGAGACGATCAGCATCCGCTGCCCGAACCCGATCGGCGTGACCAGGTTCACCACGCGCATGTTGATCTCCTCGGCGGTGGTCTCCAGGAAGATCCGCTGCTCCGGGTGGTACGGGGTGAGGTCCTCGAAGGTGATCGTCTCGGCCAGCCGGTCGGGCGGCTCGTAGTTGACCGCCTCCACGCGGAGCAGGGCGAAGTAGCGCTCCGACTCCTTCGGCGGGCGGATCTGCCCGGCGATGATCGTGCCCTGCTTGAGCCCGAACCGGCGGATCTGGCTGGGGGAGACGTAGATGTCGTCCGGGCTGGGCAGGTAGTCGTAGTCCGGCGAGCGGAGGAACCCGAACCCGTCCGGCAGGATCTCCAGCACGCCCTCCCCGTACATCAGCCCGTCCTTGTTGATCCGGGCACGGAGGATCTGGAAGACCAGCTCCTGCTTCTTCAGGCCGGTGTACTCGGAGAGGCCTTCCTCGCGGGCGATCGCGTGCAGCTCGGCGACCGTCATCTTCTGCAGGTCGGTGATGTGCAGCTCCCCGCGCTTGACCTTCTCGTACTTGGCCTGGAGCTGCTCGTCGAGCGCCTCGACGGGCTCGCTCGTCTCCGCCTCCACCGGCTCCGCGGCCTCCACCGGCTCCGCCACCGCAACAGCCTCGGCCGTCTGGGGCTCTTCTTCCACGGCGATCTCCTCGGCGACGTCCTGCACCGGCCCGTCGACGGGCTCGGGCTTCTTCTTCGTCGCCGCCTTCCGCGTGCTCTTTCTCTGGGTCGTCTTTCGGGTCGTTGTTGCCTTGGCCATAACGTAAGTCCCTTCCAGCCTTACAAAGCGGGGTTGTTTCCGCGAACCCTCACATCGCCACACGCGCCCCTGGCTTGCCCGCAACCGCGTTCGGGAGCCTGGCGGAGTGGCCTGGGAATTCCTACGAACTGTCCCTGTGCCGCGAACCGGTCTGCCCCGGCCCGGGCGGCACACCACAACCGTCTCCGGGATCGCACGCCGCGCGAATCCTCAGGACCCCCTCGGCCGCCGATATCCGGAATCAATCCACCCGATCAACCAGTTGATGGAATAACGTGCGGACCTGTTCGCGCAGGCGTGACAAGCAGGAGCGGTTGTCAACTACATATTCGGCCTTGCCCGCCTTAATGTCCAGCGCTTTTTGTGATTTTTCTCTCGCCTGCCACTGCGCCCGCGACCATCCCCGGCTCGTGCGGGCGCGCTCGGCCCGCTGATCGTCGCCCGCCTGCACGAACACGAAGTCCGTGCACAGTTGGTGCCAATCGGTCTCCAGCAGCAGGGCCGCGTCCACAACCACCGCCTTCACCGACGGGTCCGACCGCATCCGCTCGATCCGCTCGACCATCCGCTTCCGCATCCGCGGGTGCATCAGCGCGTTCAACGCCGCCAGCTCCTCGGGCCGGCCGAAGACCCGATCCGCCACCGCCGCCCGGTCCACCGCGCCGTCAGCGCCACAGATGTCCTGCCCCCACCGGCGAAGGAGCTCGGCCCTGACCTCCGGATCCGCCAGCAGCTCGTGCCCGATGGCATCGGCGTCGATCAGCCCGCACCCCAGCGCCACCAGCTCGGCCGCCACCGTCGACTTGCCCGCTCCCACGCCGCCCAGCAGGCCGATCACCGGCTTGACGCCCTTGGCGGCGGATCGCTGGCCCATCGACGGCACCTCATCAGCCTGGGAAAACAAGCTCGTGGTCCAAGGAATAGCTTGTACAGCAGACTCGGGTCGCCCCCGCCGGGTCGCCGGACATACTTCACATAATGATAGTCGTCGCGCCGCACCCTCCGCCACCAGTCTTTTGCACAAAACCGATGGACCCCGCCGGTCGGGTCGATACGATAGGGCCCGCCGTGACCGCAGGCAATCGACAACCCGACCCCCTCACGCCTGCTGGGGCCTACGGGCAATTCTTCGCCTACGAGCTGCGAATCGCCCCGCCAACCGATCCGGACGCCCGCCGCCGGCACATCCTGGACCGCATGGGCCCGCCCGACATCGTGACGCCCAAGTGCGAACTCGTCGATCGCGGCCTGTTCGAGGGCCTCACCGTCGAGCACCTGCGCTGGCGGCTGCCCTACGGCCCGGCGACCGAGGCGGTGGTGCTCAAGCCCGCCGACGCGTCCGCGCCGCTGCCCGGCGTGCTCGCGCTGCACTGCCACAGCGGGCTGAAGTACTTCGGCCGGCGGAAGGTCGCTTGCTGGGGCGAGACTCACCCGCTCATGGCGGGCCACCAGCGGCATTACTACGGCGGCAGGGCCTGGGCCAACGAGCTCGCCCGGCGGGGCTGCGTGGTCATGGCCCACGACGGCTTCGCCTTCGGCAGCCGGCGGGTCCGTCTGGCGGACGTGCCGGAACCGATGCGCGACGGCTTGGCCGACCCGGACGACGACGATCACGACGGCATCGCCGCCTACAACCGCTGGGCGGCCGGGCACGAGTCCGTGCTGGCCCAGGCCCTGCTGGCGGCCGGGACGTGCTGGCCCGCCGCCATGTGGACCGAGGACCGCATCGCACTGGACATCCTCGCCGCACGCGACGACGTGGACGCGTCGCGCCTGGGCTGTGCGGGCCTGTCCGGCGGGGGCTGCCGCACGGTGTACCTGGCCGGGCTGGACCGCCGGATCGCCGCGGCCGTGTGCGTCGGCTTCATGACCACCTGGCGCGGCTTCATGCTGGACGTGCCGCGGCTTCGGTCGTGGATGGCCTTGACGCCACGCCTGCCGGCGGAGATGGACTTCCCCGAAATCCTCGCCCTCCGCGTCCCCGCCGCCACCATGGTGCTCCACTGCGCGGACGACCAGCTCTGGAGCCGCCGGTCCATGGCCGATGCCGACGCGATCCTCCGCGACGCCTTCGGCCGGAACGGCGCGGGCGATCGACTGGATGTGCGTTACTACCCCGGCCCCCATCGGTTCGATGCGGCGATGCAGGACGATGCATTCAACTGGCTGGACAGATACCTGACAAACACCCAATAAACACCAAGGATTGGAGCGCATGGAACCGAACATGATCGGCGCGTATGGCCCGTGGGCGGCGGGGTTGAACGAAGGCGGGCTGCCGGCGATGTCATTCCGGCGGGGGGAGTTTGCGGACCTGGACGCATGGCGGGCGGCGGCGAAGCAGCGGGTGTTCGAGCGGCTGGCGCCTCCGGAAGTGTCTGCCCCGAATGACGTTGCGGTCGTCGAGGCGGGCGAATACGACGGCCTGTCGTTCGAGCGGCTCACGTGGCAGTTGCCCTATGGGCCGCCCACCGACGCCGTCCTCCTCAAGCCCGCCGGCGCGACCGGCCGCCTGCCCGGCATCGTGGCCCTGCACTGTCACGGCGGCCGGAAGTGTTGGGGATGGAAGAAGATAGCCCGCATCGCCGACCCCGCCCCGCCGGTGCGTGCCCACCAGGACCAGTATTACGGCGGCCTCGCCTGGGCCAACGAGCTCGCCCGCCGCGGATACGTCGTCCTCGCCCACGACGCCTTCGCCTTCGCCAGCCGGAAGGTCCGCATGGCCGACGTCGCCGAGGGCGCCCGCCCAGGCCACCAGCCCATCGACCCCGACGACTCCGACCCCGCCCAAGTCGCCGCCTACGACAACTTCGCCTACGCCCACGAGCACATCATGGCCAAGAGCCTCTTCTGCGCCGGCACCACCTGGCCGGGGGTCTTCCGCACGGAGGACCGCGTCGCCCTGGACATCCTCGCCGCCCGCCCCGACGTCGACCCCGGCCGCCTCGGCTGCGGGGGCCTCTCCGGCGGCGGCCTGCGGACGGTCATGCTCGCCGGGCTCGACGACCGCATCCGCTGCTGCGTCGCCGTCGGCTTCATGTCCACCTGGGCCGACTTCCTGCTGGCCAAGTGCCACACGCACACCTGGATGATGTACATCCCCCTGCTGCCCAACGAGTTGGACTTCCCCGAAATCCTCGCCCTCCGCTGCCCCGCCCCCACCATGGTCCAGAACACCACCGAGGACGCCCTCTACAGCCTCCCCGCCGTCCACGACGCCCGCGCCATCCTGGAGGAGATCTACGCCAAGGCCGGCGCCCCCGACCGCCTCGCCTTCCACCTCTACCCCGGCCCGCACAAGTTCGACCAGCCCATGCAGTCCGACGCCTTCGACTGGTTCGACCGATGGCTGAAGGGGTAGGCAGGGCCAAGGTCCAAGGCAGCAGGTCCAAGGAGGCCGGAAGGAACAGCAACCGGGCGCAACGCGCCTCAATGCCTACACCCACGCGCTGCGCCGCGTGGGAAATCCTTATGAGGGGAACCCGGAGGCCGCAGGGCCGGGAACCGGAAGCAGGCAACCGGGCACAGGCAACAGCAACCGGGCGCAACGCGCCTCAATGCCTACACCCACGCGCTGCGCCGCGTGGGAAATCCTTATGAGGGGAACCGGAAGCAGGGCATGTCCTCGTTCCGCGTTCCCGGCTCCTGGTTCCGCGTTCCTGCTTCCTGGTTCCTCGCCCTTGCTTCCCCCCCCGGTTCCTGTTTCCGCGTTCCCGGTTCCCGGTTCCCGGCTCCTGGTTCCGCGTTCCTGGTTCCTGCCTTCCGGCGAGACCCTGTTAGGTTCGACGCGCCCCCGCGAAACCGCCCCCGCTTGTCACGGCGACCCCGCGGGCGGAGCCGGAAAACCGTCCCCCTTCT
>DASRZG010000446.1:0-3337 GCA_035686585.1 Phycisphaerae bacterium | reverse complement strand
TTTGGTGACCGTCCCGGACCTCTCGGCCGTGGAGAATTTCCCGCTCTCCCAGATGGCCTTGAGCCGCTCCGCCTGCCCGGCCGGCAGGCCCAGGCCCTCCGGCGTCATGAACTTGATGCCGTTATACGGCAGGGGATTGTGGCTGGCGGTAATCACGACGCCCCCGTCGGCGCCGAGGCGCTTGATCATCAGCGCCACGCCCGGCGTGCTGATGACGCCCAGGTCCACCACGTTCACCCCGCCGGCGGCCAGGCCCGCGACGATCGCGTCCCGCAGCATCGCCCCCGAGGCCCGCGTGTCGCGCCCCAGCGCGATCGTCCTGCCCGCGCCCAGCATCGTCGCGAACGCCCGCCCGAACTGCTCGGCGATCTCCGCGTTCAGCACGTCGTCCACCGTCCCGCGGACGCCGCTGACACTGACGATCAATCGGCCCATGAACGTCTCCTGTCGGTGGCACAGGTTTTCAACCTGTGGCCGTTGGTGGCACAGGTTTTCAACCTGTGGCGACATTATGTCTGTCGGCAACCTAGGTTTGCAAGCTGTGGCCGTTGGGTCACTCATTCCCCCCACAGGTTGGAAACCTGTGCCACCCCGGGTTGACACGCAGGCATCCTGGGCCTATTCCAGTGGGCCATGGCGAGCGCGTGGCTGAGATGGCTCTGGACGACCGACGGCGGGCTGGCGGTGCGGATCGCGATTGGCGGGGCGATCCTGGCGGCGCTGGCGGTGGCGGACCTGCGCCGCAACCGGCGGCGGGCCACGCGGTGGAAGGAATACGCCTTCCTGCTGGCGGGCACCGCGGCGGCCATGGCGTATGCCCTCGCCAACGACATGGTCACGGTCACCATCTCCCCGCTGTACTTCCAGGTGCACGAGGGCCTGGAGGCGATGCCGGACAGCATCCGCGCCGTCGCGGCCGGGGTGGCGCTGAAGGGGGCTTGGTCGGCGGGCCTGATCCTGTCGGTGGCGATGCTCATTGCCAACAACCCGCGGAAGGGCTCACCGAGGCTGCCCCAGCGGCGGATGTACGTGAAGTTCGCCTGGCCGCTGGCGGGGGCGGTGGCCATGTCGGCGGCGTTGGGGGTGATGGCGCAGGCGGGATGGCTCGGCGGGGCGGGCGTCGCCGACGGGCAATTGCGGCGGTTCCTCATCGTGGCGCGGATTCATCTGGGCGTCTACATCGGCGGGGCCGTCGGGACCGTCGCCGCCGTGGTGGCGATTCTCCGGGAGCGGAGGAAGATGGGGGCGACCATGAGCGAAGGAGAAGAAGAAGGCGGTCGTGCCGACCGCCGTTAAACGGGGACGGAATGGTCCGGGCGGTTCGGGGTCACTGTTGGGGAAAGAGTCACGCGTGGGGGCGCACGTCTCCGATGGGAGTATAATGACGCCCATGGAGAACAGAGTCGTTTCGGACAAGGTGGTCTACGAGGGCGCGATCTGTCGCGTGCGGAAGCTGGGGCTTGAAACGGAGGCCGGGCGGGTCGTCTCGCGCGACTTGATCGAGATGGCCGACGCGGTGGTGATCGTGCCCGTCCTGCCCGACGGGTCGGTGGTGCTGATCCGCAACGAGCGGTTCGCCGTCGAGGAGGATCTGCTGGAGCTGCCCGCCGGCAAGCTGGACGTGGAAGGCGAAGACCCCGCCGCCTGCGCCGCCCGCGAGCTGGCGGAGGAGACCGGCTACTCTGCCGGGCGGATCGAGCGGCTCGGCGGGTTTTACTCCTGCCCCGGGGCCGTCACCGAGTACATGCACGTGTTCCTGGCGACGGACCTGACCGCCGGCGAGCAGAACCTCCAGGGCTGCGAGCGGATCCGCGTCGAGCCGATCCCGCCCGACCGGCTCACCGAGATGATCGCGTCCGGCGAGCTCCACGACGGCAAATCCCTCGCGGCCGTGCTGCTGTGGCGGATGCACAAGGACGGATAGATGGGACTGCACGACCGGCCATACTGGAAGGACGGCGGCGGCGGCAGGCCGATGATGCGTCTGTCGATCCCCAGGCCCCGGCGCGTCGTCTTCGTCCTGATGGGGATCAACATCGCCGTGCTCTTCCTGACGGTATTCCCACAGGTCGAGGCCTGGATCGTCCGCTGGTTCGCGCTGCCGGCATCCGACTGGTGGCAGTTGTGGCGGTACGTCACGTTTCAGTTCATCCACGTGGACTTCTGGCATCTGTTCTTCAACATGCTTGGGCTGTATGTGCTCGGGACGGAGCTGGAGGCCCACTGGGGTCCTCGCAGGTTCCTCGGGTTCTACCTGCTCTGCGGCGTGGCCGGGGGAATCGCACACGTGCTGGCCACGTTCCTCCTCAGCAAGTACACGGAGTCGCCCCTGATGGGGGCCTCCGGCGGGGTGTTCGGGGTCCTGCTTGCCTGCGCGGTCTACTTCCCTGGGATACAGGTGATCTTCTTCCTGTTCCCCATTCCCATTCGCGTGGCAGCCGCCATCCTCCTGGGGCTCGGCTGCTACTACATCCTGAGGGACGTCGGCGCCGTCATGGCAGGCAGACACTTGATGCCCGGCGGGGTGTCCGATCCGGCCCACCTCGGCGGGGCCCTGGCGGCGGCGGTGTGGATCTGGATCCTGCCAAGGGTCCTCCGGCGCGTCAGCATGGGCAAGGACCGCATGGGCAAGGACCGCATGGGCCGGGGGCGATGGGAGAAGAAGCGCCACGCCGAACGCGCCCGGCAGGAGGAGATCGACGAGATCCTCGACAAGATCCGCCAGGGCGGCATCGGGTCCCTGTCCCGCTCGGAAAAGCGCAAGCTCCAGGAGGAGTCGCAGCGCCAGCATCGCGACGGGGAGTAGCAATTTCCGATTTCCAATTGGGGGCGTTTCGAAGCCGCTTGCGGTTTCGCGAACGGTCCCATGGGCTGGAGGCGGGACCCCACACCGGTTCTTCGACTTGCAGGGCGCACCCGTCCGGTGTGTAATGCGGAGATACAGCCGATTAGTGAGAAGGGACATGAAGCGCGACACCGTCTATCAGCAGTGCATCAACGCCCGATGTGAGGCCACCTTTCCGGTCGAGCAGGCCCTGACGGCCTGTCCCGAGTGCGGCGATCTGCTCGACGCGCGGTATGACTGGGACCGGATGGAAGTCCCCAAGTCCCTGAAGTTCTTCGAGACCCGCTGGGCCACGCGGTCCAACCCGCTGGACTTCTCCGGCGTGTGGCGGTTCCGCGAGCTGCTGAACTTCTGCGCCGACGAGTTCAAGACCACCATCGGCGAGGGCCAGACCATCCTCGAGCCCAACCGCCCCGTGGCCGAGTACGTCGGGGCCGACCCGTCGGCCGTCTTCCTCCAGTACGAGGGCCTGAACCCGTCGGGATCGTTCAA
>DASRZG010000445.1:0-12586 GCA_035686585.1 Phycisphaerae bacterium | reverse complement strand
CGTGCTGGGGAGCGAATAGATTTCCGATTGACGATTGGCGATTGTCGATTGGACGGGGCGCCGAGCGCGTCCTCCATTCGTCAATCGACAATCGTCATTCGTCAATCTACAGCCGTCTGAGATGGAATCCCCCGTCCACGTTGATGACTTCGCCGGTGGAGTAGGGCAGGAGGTCCTCGGCGATGGCGGCGACGGCGAGGGCGACGTCCTGGGGCCGGCCCCAGCGGCGGATGGGGGTGAGGCCCTCCTCGATGAGCTGGTCGTAGCGGGCGTGGACCGGGTCGCCGCCGCCGGTGGAGATCAGCCCGGTGCGGATCTCGTAGACGCTGATGCCGTGGACGGCCAGCTCGTCGGCGAGCAACTGCCGCAGCATCGACGTGGCCGCGGCCGCGATGCACCGGGCGGACCGCTCGGTGGCGCTGGTGTAGGCGCAGATCGAGTTGATCAGGACGATCCGCGCCGCCTCGACCTCCCCGGACTCCGCCAGCCGGGCCATCTCGTTGGCCACCAGTTGGCTCAGGAAGACGGTGCTGGTGACGCAGGCCGACATGACCCGCTCGTAGTCGCCCTCGGCCATCTCCAGCAGGTTCTCGTTGACGCCGGGTCCGTCGGCGGAGGCGACCAGCAGGTCGATCCGCCCGAACTCGTCCAGCAGGAACTCCACGAGCTGCTCGCGTTCGGCCTGGCGGGACGTGTCGGCGGGGAAGACCGCCACCCGCCTGCCGTCCTCGGCCGCCTCGGCCAGCCGGGTGCGGGCCTCGTCCAGCTCCGCCTCCTCGGCGCCCTGGAGCACCACCGTCCATTGCCGCCGCAGCAGCTCCCTCGCGATGCTCTCCCCGACGGGCTCCGTCCCGCCCGTCACCAGGGCCACGTTGCCGTTGTCCGCCATGACCGCCGCTCCTTGCCGGCCGGGCCGTCACCCCCCAAGGCCCAGCGACGCTGCGCCCGACGCCCGCCCCGACACTTTGCCGCGCCCGCCCGGCGATTGCACGCGAAAACAAGGCGGGACGGGAAGGGCTGTCCACGTCTTGAGGAGGCTCGTTTGCCACCGGCTGAAGCCGGGTACCTGTTTACCGGTGCCTGGGTGCCACGGGCTGCTTGCAGCCCGTGTGGGGAGGGGGCGGGATGCTCGGTGGGGACCCGTCCCCATCCCGCACAGGCTGCAAGTCCCGATGTATCGGGATGGCACCCAGGGTAGATACCGCGCCTGGAAACGAATACCAGGTCGCTAAGCACGTACGAAGCCGGTGGCAAACGAGAATTGTTTCGGATTTCGTGTTTCGCATTTCGTGCTTTCGGGCTATTCCTTGTGGCCCGCACGTGCGATTTCCGAGGCATTCTGGAGCGGACCGCCATGATCCGAATCATCCCGCCTCCCCGCGACCGGGCGGAGGAGCTGTACGACCTGTCCGGCAAGGTTTTCGGCAAGTACTACGAGTGGATGCACTTCGCACGGGACCACTACTTCGGCAACTCGACCTACGACTGGGGCGTCTCCCGCGTGGCCGAGGCCGACGGGAAGCTGGTGGCGCACGCGGGCGTGTGGGACTACACCCTCCGCGTCGGGCGGGCGAGGCTGCGGACCGGGGCGATCGGGGCGGTGGTCACCCACGGCGACTACCGCAAGCGCGGCTTCATGGCCCGCATCTTCGCCGAGCTGGTCCCCGCCATGCGCGACGCCGGCTATGACCTGACGCTGCTGTTTGGCATCTCGGACTTCTACCACCGCTTCGGGTATGTGCAGGGGTGGCCCAACACGACCCTCACGGCCGAGGTGGCGAACCTGCCGGACGAGAAGCTCACCCTGAAGGTGCGGAAGGTTCCGCTGGCCGAGGCCGTCTGCGGGCGGGGGGTGGTGATGAAGCTGTACAACCGCGACAACGCCACCCGCACCGGCACCGCCGTCCGGCCCAACTACAACCGCCCCGGCGCCTACTGGCTGAGCGGCGACTGCCGCACGCTGGTGGACGGGCGGGGGGCGGTCCGCGGGTACATCGTCACCGACGTCCGCGACGGGAAGCTGGAGATCCGCGAGGTCGGCGGCCTGGGGCGCGGCTGCGGGGTGGGGCAGATCCTCGCCGCCGTCAAGGCCGTCGCCCGCCGGGCGGGGTGCAGGCAGGTCACCACGAGGGACATGTCCTACGCCCATCCGCTCTGCGCCGCCCTGCGCCGCGGGAGCTGCCGGGCGGAACTGGCCTACAACCGCAGTGGCGGGCCGATGATCCAGGCGCTGAACCTGCGAAGCTGCCTGGCGAAGATGGCGGCGGAGCTGACCGCCCGGCTGGCGGGGTCGAGGATGAAAGGCTTCCGGGGCGTCCTGTCGGTCGAGGCCGGCGGGGAGAAGGTGGCGTTGAGGATTGCGCGGGGCAAGGTGAGCGTGGCGGACGTTCCCGCCAAACCGGCGGGGCGGGTGATCGCCGGCGTGGAGATCGCCCGTCTGTTGCTGGGTTCGGAGGCGCCCGCCGTGTTGGCGGAACAGGGCGACGTTCGCTTCACCGGCGCCGGCGCCGACCTGGCGGAAGCGATCTTTCCGGCGCAATCGCCCATGATGGCGGCGCTGGACCACGTCTGACAAAAGCCCACGGAAAGCTTTCCGTGGGTTTCAGACGCTTCCGGTCATGGCGACACCCGACCGATCGGGCGATCCACATACTCCCGCGGATCGGTGATGTGCCCGGTGATTGCGGACGCCGCCGCCGTCAGCGGGCTCCCGAGGTAGACCCGGGCGTCCTTGTGGCCCATCCGGCCGGGGAAGTTGCGGTTGGTGGTCGAGATCACCGTGATCGGCTCGTTGGCCCGCCCGAAGGTGTCCACCGGCCCGCCGAGGCAAGCGGCGCAACTGGCCGGGCCGATCCGGCAGCCGGCGTCGGTGAAGATCTCCCGCAGCGTCTTGCCGCCGACGCGGACCTCGTCCAGGTCGGCGTCCACGTCGGTGGTGGCCGGGACAATGAACGTCTCGACCGCCACGGACTCACCGTCCAGCACGGTGGCCGCCGCCAGCATGTCCGTAGTCTTGCCGCCCGTGCACGAGCCGATGTACACCCGGTCGAGCCGGACGTCGCCCAGATCGCCCGCGGCCGCCCGGTTGCCGGGCGAATGGGGGCACGCCACCGTGGCGGGGATACGGGCCGCGTCGAACTCGATGGTGTCGGCCACGGGCGCGTCGGCGTCGCCCGTGACCAGCTCGTAGGGTTTGCTCGTCCGCCGGGCCACCCACCGGTCGGTGACCTCGTCGGGGGCGATGATGCCGTTCTTGGCCCCGGCCTCGACGGCCATGTTGCAGATGGTCATCCGTTCGTCCATCCCCAGGGCGTACACGGCCTCGCCGGTGAACTCCATCGCCATGTAGGTGGCCCCGTCGGTGCCGATCTCGCCGATGGCGTGCAGGATCAGGTCCTTGGCCATCAGGTGAGGGGGCGTCTGGCCGCGGAAGACGAACCGGCGGGTGACGGGGACCTTCAGCCACAGCTTGCCGGTGCCCATCACGAAACCGGCCTCCGTGTTGCCGATCCCCGTGGCGAACTCGCCGAACGTCCCGTGCGTGCAGGTGTGGCTGTCCGTGCCGACCAGCACCTCCCCAGGCCGGGCGTGCCCGCGGTCGGGCAGGGCCACGTGGCAGACGCCCTGGTAGTTGGTCGAGCGGGGGCTTTCGTAGCAGGGGGGCATGCCGGGGGCGCGGACGAACTCCGGGTCGTAGTAGTAGCGAATGCCATGCTTGGCGGCGAACTTGCGCAGGATCCTGATGTTGCGGTGGGCCTTCTCGTCGGCGGTGAAGATGTAATGGTCGGGGATGATCACGATCCTCTCGGGGTCGAAGACCTTCCCCCCCCGGCCGAAGTGCTCCTCGAACACCCCGATCGAGCCCGGCCCGCAGACGTCGTGGGTCAGCAGGATGTCCACGTTCACCCAGACGTTCTCACCGGGCGTCACCGCGGCCCGGCCCGCATGGCGGGCGAGGATCTTCTCGGTAATCGTCATCGGCATGTTGGCATCCTCTGGGCTGTCTGCAATACTCCGTCAGCGGCCAAATCGAAGAAGCTGTGGCTCCGGGACGAGAGGGAACACGAATTACACGGATTACGACGGATTACACGAAGCAATAGAGTTGCTGGTCAATCCGCTTGATTCGTGCTCTGTCTCATCTCGTCCAGGGGCCGCCCGCCTGCTGTGAACGGTGTTGTTCGAACTCTCTTCGAATCCGTGCAATTCGCTGTAATTCGTGAAATCCGTGTTCTCCAATCGTCCGGTGACGGCTTGGCCGGGCTACGGCCGCCGGGTCCTTCGCCGCCGGTGCCGTGGGGCCATGCCGACGACGGTGCCTTCCCCGCTGGGCCGGCGGGTTTCGACTTCGACCGGCGCCTCCATGCGTTCGCGCTCGATGCATCGGGCGCGCTCAATGATCTCGCACGTCTCGCGGAGGCCGTCGGTCAGATGGAACAGGTCCATGTCCTCCGGCGAGACGTTCCCGTGGCGGCGGAGCATGACGTTGTCCATCCAGCCGATCAGCTTGCCCCAGAAGGCCTTGCCGATCAGCACCACGGGGAACTTCTCCACCTTGTCGGTCTGGATCAGCGTCATCGACTCGAAGAACTCGTCCATCGTCCCGAACCCGCCCGGGAAGCACACGAACGCGCAGGCGTACTTGACGAACATCACCTTGCGGGCGAAGAAGTAATGGAAGTCCAGTTGGATGTTCGCGTACGGGTTGGCCGTCTGCTCGTGGGGCAGGGCGATGTTCAGTCCCACGCTCTTGCCGCCGGCCTCGTCGGCGCCGCGGTTGGCGGCCTCCATGATCCCCGGGCCGCCGCCCGTGATCACCGCCAGGCCGCGGTCCGCCAGCATGTTGCCCAGGCGCCGCGCCATGCGATAGTACCGGCTGTCCCGCGGCGTCCGCGACGAGCCGAAGACGCTCACCGCCGGGCCCACCCGGCTCATCACCTCGAAGCTCTCCACGAACTCGCTCATGATGCGGAACACCCGCCAGGGGTCCTGCTCGAACAGCCGCCTCTGCCCTTCATGGTCCATACGCAATCCTCTTCCTTGCCGCCCCTCCAACCGGCGACGGGTACAAGTGTAGCATCCCCGCACGGCGCGGGCCAGCACTTGACACACTTGACACACTTGACAGCGACGCCCCCCGGAATGCTAATCTCATGCTTCCGGAAGGAAACCATCGATGACCTATCGTCTCATGCTGCTTGCGTTGGCGCTGCCGGCCCTGGGCGGGTGCGGGGGCGGGTACATCCTGACCGCCCCGGACACCACGGCCGTCGCCGGCCAGGCGGCACCGGTGGTCGTCCGCCTCCAGCGGCAGGAGTTCTGGTTGCACTGCCCGCCCGTCCCCGACGCCCCGATGACCTTCCGCCTGGCCGACGGGCAGGTGTGGTGCGCCCGCTCCGACAAGCGCGGCTATGCCGCCGTCGCCCTGCCCGCCCCGGCCGAACCGGGGAGGCACGAGGTGAAGGTCCACCTCCAGGACAACTTCGGCGATACCGTCGCCGGCGCCATGAGCCTGTACGTCCTGCCGGCCGACCGGCCCGTGGTGGCGGTGGACCTGGACTGCCTTCCTGCCGATCCCGACCGGGCGGGCCCCGCCGTCGAGGCCCTGAAGCGCGTCGGCGCAACCTCCGAGATCGTCTACCTCAGCCAGGAACACGGCACGTCGCCCGCGGCCGCCCACGCGCTGTTGGATGGGCTGGGCTGCCCCGACGGGGCGGTGGTCCCCTGGAAGGCCGACGATCCCTGGTATGCCCGGATGCCGCTGCCATGGCGCAAGCCCGCCTCCTCCGTCCCGGCCTCCCTGCGGGCGAGGATCCCCGGGCTTTGGGCGGCCGTCTCGTCCAACCCCGCCGCGGTCGATCGCTTCAAGGAAGCCGGCCTCAAGGCCGTGCTCGTCGGCGAGACGGTCGAAGCCCGCCCGGACGAGCAGACCGAAACCTGGCCGAACCTGATCCTGTCGAAGCCGAAGGACTAGGTGGGTACAATACCCGCCATCATGCCTGGTCCGCGGCGGATCGTTGCGCTGGTGCCCAACCCGGTGGGCGACGCGGTGATGTTCACCCCCGCCTTGCGGGCGATCCGTGCGCGCTTTCCCGATTCCGAGTTGTCCCTTTTCGCCCGGCCCGCCCCGGCGGCGGTGCTGACGCCCAACCCCTGGGCCGCCGCGGTCATCGTCGATCCCGGCCGCTTGTGGGCGGGCGCCCGGGCCCTGCGGGCAGGCGGGTTCGACCTGGCGGTCCTCGGGCCTAACAGCTTCCGCAGCGCCGTGCTGGCGCGGGTGGCGGGGATCCCGCACCGGGCGGGCTACAACCGGCAGGGGCGCGGGTGGCTGCTGACCGAGAAGGTCCCCCCGCCGCGCACCGACGACGGCGCCCTGGCCATCGTGCCGGCGATCGACTACTACCTCGCCCTGGTCCGCGCCCTGGGCTGCGCCGGTGGCGACCGCCGCATGGAGCTGGCCGTCAGCGACGAAGACCGCCGCCGGGCCGACGCCATGCTGGCGGGCGGCGGCGGGCCGGTCGTGGTGCTCAACCCGGGCGCCGCCTTCGGCCCCTCGAAGATGTACCCGCCCGAGCGGTTCGCGGCCGTAGCCGATGAGCTGGCCCGCACCCGCGGCGCACGAATCGTCATCAGCGTCGCCCCGTCCGAGCGCGCCGTCGGCGAACAGGTGGCCGCGGCCATGCGGGCCGAACCGGCGGTCAACCTGGCCGGAATGAGCGGGACGCTCGGACTGGTCAAGGCCCTGATCGCGCGGGCGGCGGTGGTGATCACCAACGACACCGGCCCGCGGCACATCGCCGCCGCCCTGAGCGTGCCGGTGGTCACCCTCTTCGGCTCGACCGACCCGGGCCGGACCGCGATCTACTACGACCGCGAGCGGATCGTCTCGGCCGACGTGGACTGCGCGCCCTGCCAGAAGAAGACCTGCCCGCTGCCGGCGGGGCCCGACTACCACCGCTGCATGCGAGGCGTTCCGCCCGAGATGGTCCTGGCCGCCGCCGGCGAGCTGCTGGGCGAGGGGGGCGAGCGGTGAAGCCTCACTACGTGCCCACGGCCGAGCAGGGCAGGCTGCTGCGCCAGGCCGGCCTGGACACCGTCGCCGGGGCGTTCGACTACGAGGGCGGGGAGCTCCTGTCCAAGCCCAACCTGGGCACGCGCCAACGCATCCGGCTGACGCTGACCGGCGACGACGCGCGGCCCGTGACGTGGTATCTGAAGCGCTACGGCCCGGTATCGCTGCTGCGCCGGCTGGCCCTGCTGCCGTTTTCGCTGGGCCGGCCCAGCCCCGCCCGGCGGGAGTTCGAGAACATCCGCCTGGTCCAGGCGGCCGGGATCGCGACGATGGAGCCGATCGCCTTTGGCGATGAGCCGGGGCTGGTCGGCATCCGCCGCAGCTACCTGGTGGTCACGTCCGTGCCGGGCGAGGCCCTGGAGCGGTGCTTCGAGGCGTTCCTGCGGGAGGCGGACGAGGACCAGATGCGGCAGTTCAACGCCGCCCTGGTGGACCTGGTTGTCCGCCTGCACGAGGCGGGCCTGGCGCACCGCGACCTGTACGCCTCGCACGTGTTCCTCGACCGCACGGGCGAGGGGCCGAGGTTGTACCTGATCGACCTGGCCCGAGTGCTGGTGATGCACGTCCGGAAGTTCCGATGGCAGGTGAAGGACCTGGCCCAGTTGAAGTACTCCCTGCCCGCCCGGTGGGTCGAGGAACACTGGGAGTCGTTCCTTTCGGCCAACCTGGGCGACGTCGGCGATCGGGAGCGGCGGCGCTGGGGGTGGGCGGTGGCGGCCCGGGCGGATGCCATGCTCAGGCGGCAGAGGCGCCGGGCCTGGAGGGCCAGACGAGGATAACCAGCCATGGCTGCCGACAGACCCTTTCGGATCGCCCTTCTGATCGAGCGGATGGACCCCGCCCGCGGCGGGAGGGAGCGATCCACCGCCCAGATCGCCGCCCAGCTCGCCCGGCGAGGGCACAAGGTGTCGATCCTGTGCCAGCAGGGTCTGCCCGACGCGGCCGAGGGGGCGACGGTCGTCGCCCTGGGCCGGCGCGGCTCGGGCAGGGCGGGCGTGCTGAGCTGCTTCGTCGAGGACGTCCAGCGGCACGTCGGCGGCGGCGGGTACGACATCGTCCACGCCACGCTGCCGGTGCCCGGGGCGAACGTCTACCAGCCCCGCGGCGGGACCGTGCCGGGACAGCGCGACGCCTCCCGGCGTCGGCGCCCGCTGTGGGGCGGGCTGATGGCGGACCTCCTCGCCCCGTTCAACGCCCACAGGAACCGGATGGCCCAACTGGAAAACCAGGTCATCGCCGATCCCGGCGTCCGCTGTCTGGCGGTCAGCCAACTGGTGGCGGCGGAGTTCGACCGGCACTTCCGGCGAACCCATAACGTCCGCGTGGTCTACAACGGCGTGGACGTGCCGAAGGTCGACGACGCCGAGCGCGCCCGCTGGCGGCGGGCCAGACGCGAGGAGTTGGGCATTGCGCCCGAGGCGGTCGTGTTCCTCACGGCCGCGGAAAACTTCGCCCTCAAGGGCGTCGTCGAGACGGTCAAGGCGTTTACGCTGCTGCTGCGCCATCGCCCGCGCGCCAACGCCCGGCTGGTGGTGGCGGGGGGAGGGTTCGCCGAGCCGATCCTGGAGCGGGCGGGGGTATGGTCGGTCGCCGACAAGGTGGACGTGATCGGCCATACCGACGAGATCTTCCACTGGTATGCCGCCGCCGACGTGATCGTGCTGCTGAGCTGGTACGACCCGTGCAGCCGGGTCGTCCTGGAGGCGGTGCGATGGGGCATTCCGTCGATCACGACGGCGTGGAACGGCGCTTCGGAGGTCCTGGGCGACGGGGCGGGGATCGTGGTGGCCTCGCCGAGCCAGACGCACCCGGCGGCGGCGGCCATGGAGCAGCTCATGGCCCCGGCCGCTCGCGCCGCCTGCGCGCAGGCCTGCCGGGCGATCGCGGATTCGCTCAGCGTCGACCGCCACGTGGATGAGCTTCTGGCCGTGTACGCGGACATCGTCGCCGGCCGGTAGTGCGGGCGCCGCGGAGAAGGAACAATGACACACAGGGAGCGGTTTCTGGGGTGCCTGCTGGGCGAGCCGGTGGACCGGCCTTACTGCATGCTCACCTGGGGCGTGTGGGAGGCCACGTGGCGGCGGTGGCGGCAGGACGGGCTGGGCGAGGAGTTCCCGGACTTCGAGGCCGTCCGCGCCCAGTTCGACCCGGACCCGCGCCCGATCCGTCTCGGCGCCAACTGCGGGCCCTGCCCCAAGAGGGCCCAGCAGGTCCTGCACGAGGACGACGACTACGTGACCTGGGTGGACGGGTGGGGCATCCAGCGCCGCAATCCCAAGGCCAACGAGTCGATGTCGCAGTTCATCGAGTTCCCCGTCAAGAGCCGGAGGGATTGGGAGGAATACCGCGACCGTTGGCTGGACCCCGACCGCCCCGACCGGCTGCCGGACACCTGGCGGGCCCGCGCCGCCGAGCTGACCGCCAAGGGCATACCCATCCAGATCGGCTACTACCCCGACGTGGGCATCTTCGGGACCGTCCGCTGGCTGCTGGGCGACGAGGAATGCCTGATGGCCTTCTACACCGATCCCGCCCTGGTGCGCGAGATCATGGAGCACATGACCGACCTGTACCTGACGGTGTGGTCGAAGATGGCCGGCGAGGTGCGGGTGGACCTGATCCACATCTGGGAAGACATGTGCGGGCGCCAAGGCCCGCTGATCTCCCCGGCCCACTGGGAGGAATTCATGGGGCCGTGCTACCGGCGGATCAAGGCCTTCGCCGCCGAGCACGACATCCCGATCATCTCGGTGGACACCGACGGAAAGCCCGACCTGATCATCCCGCCGATGATGGCGGCGGGGGTGAACTACCTGTTCCCGATGGAAGTGGCGGCCGGCTGCGACGTCAACGAGCTCATCCGGCGGTTCCCGACGCTGGGGATGTCGGGCGGGATCGACAAGCGGGCCTTGGCCCGCGGGCCGGCGGCGATCGACGCGGAGCTGGAGCGGATTCGCCCGGCCATGGAAACCGGGCGGTACATCCCGGACCTGGACCATCTTGTGCCCAGCGACGTGACGTACGAGAATTACTGCTACTACGCCCGGCAGTTGACCCGGCTGACGGGGAAGGACTGACCTGCCGATGATCGACAACCCGCTGATCGCATTCGCGGCGATGCCCGCGGTGGCCTACGTGATCGGCTCGACTCCGTTCGGGGTGATCATCGCCCGCTCCCACGGCGTGGACCTTCGCCGCCGGGGCAGCGGCAACGTGGGCGCCACCAACGTCGGCAGGGTGCTGGGCGCGCGGTGGGGGTACCTGTGCTTCGTCCTGGACGTGCTGAAGGGGGCGGCGCCGGTGTTGGCGGCGGGGCTGCTGCTTCGGGACCCGGCCGAGGCCGTGCCGCCGGCGCCGACGCAACTGGCGTGGCTGCTGGTGGCGTGCGGGGCGATCCTGGGGCACGTATTCAGCTTCTGGCTGAAGTTCCGCGGCGGCAAGGGCGTGGCCACGTCGCTGGGGGTGCTGATGGGATTCTACCCGTACTTCACCTGGGCGGGGCTGGCGGCCTTTGCGCTGTGGGGGGTGGCGGTGCTGATCTGGCGGTACGTCTCGCTGGCGTCGATCCTGGCGGCGGGGGCGTTTCCGCTGCTGTTCGTGGGGGCGTGTTTCCTGTTCGGCTGGCCTCTGCGGCAGGCCTGTCCCCTGCTGGCATTCGCCTCGGCCATGGCGGTCCTGGTCATCATCCGCCACCGCACCAACATCACACGCCTGCTGGCGGGGAATGAGAACAGGATCGGCGGGAAGAAGATGGGCCGCAGAGACGCGGAGGGCGCAGAGGACTGATTGAGTGGGGATGGGCGGTAGGGGCGAGTCGGGGGTCGGGTGGCACACTTAAGCCGGGTGCCATGGTCAGGCGTTGTCTGCCTGACCATGCCTGATCCCCCGGTTGGAGTCCTGCATGGTTACGCAAACGACGCGTAACCATGGCACCCGACACCCGAGGAACGGGGGCTACTTCTTCCGGAAGTTGTCCGTGTTGTCCTCGACCATGATCCCGGCTTCGAGGGCGGCCTCGAAGGCGTGCCGGAGGTTGACGCCCTTGTTGTTGCCGGTCTCGGCCGAGGCCAGGCGCTCCAGGGCGGGCAGGGGCAGCTTGCCGTCGCACCAGTAGAAACCGGAGTTGATCGTCGCCGACCAGCAGGACAGGCCCTTGCGCTTCTCGGCCGGGAGGCGCTCGAAGGTGCTGGTTCCCCAGGTCCGGCGGATGTAGCGGGGGCCCTCGGCCGGCAGGTCCGGCAGCGGCGGGGCGTCGGCGGGGGCGTACCGGGCAGCCGGCTGCTCGTAGACCGACTCCGGCACGTCCCAGCGGGTGAGGTCTCGGAGGATCCGCCCCGCCACCCACCGGCTCAGCCGGGCGGGGTCGTCGTCGCCTTCCTTGACGATCTCCCCGTCGATCCAGGCGGCGGCGGGGGCGATGAGCTCGGCGGCGGACGTCTCGCCCAGCGAGGCCATCGTGTACGCCCAGGCCGCGGTCAGGGCGGTGTTGTATCGCAGGGAATCGTCGCTGCACACCTCGGGCGTGTCGGCGGAGGAATGGTAGCCCAGGCTGTCGCCGGCCTTGCCGATCCACTGGCCCGGCACCCCGGCGTGCGGGTCGGCGATCATGTCGTCGGCGTTGTTGACGAACCGCTTCATCCGCCAGTGCCACCCGTCTCCGGCGGCCTCCTTGACGGCGGCCGCGGCGATGGCCGCCACGGCCCAGGAGATCGAGGGGTTGCTCCACGGCCCGTAGGAGATCGTCAGCGGGTGGTCGGCCAAGGCGGGGTCGCCCGCGCCGTCGACGTTCATCCCCGCCATCGCCCGCCGCCGCAGGTCGTCGTTGATCGACGCGAACGCCACCATGCCGATGCACTCCTCGGTGGTGATCATCCGGATCGAGCATCGCGGGCGGGGGAGCTTGCCCGCCACGACGAGGTCGTTGAGCGTCCTGAGCGTCTCGACCAGCACGGACTGCCCGCTGACGTTGTCGTGGGCGCCCTGCTCGCACGCGTGGCCGTAGATCCAGATCTCCCGCCCCGGATCGGTCCCCTCGAGGATGCCGGTGACGTTCTGCCCCGACCCCTCGTACAGGCGCGAGTCGCAGAAGGCGCTGAGCTTCAGGCCCGGATCGGCCGCCATCCGCTGCCGCAGGGCCTTTCCCCGGGCGGGCGAGATGCTGAAGCCCGTCATCACGGTGTCGCCGGCGTGGAAGTACCATCCGCCGGGCCCGTCCGCCCAGCCGTTGCACCAGCGGACGGTGTCGTCGGTGTACGCGCGGTTGGTGCCCAGAAAGTCGCTGACCACCGCCAGCGGCCTGGCGCCGGCCGATACCAGGCGGTTCTTCATCTCCAGCGGGTACTTGCCGGTCAGGACGAACTTGCCGTCGACAGCCTCGGGCGTGATGGTCTCGATCGCGTCGCCGTCGACCACGCCCCCGACGGCGGGGGCGTCGGCCGAGGCCAGCGGGCCGGACCAGTAGATGGTCGTGGCGGGGACCTCCTGCCGGTCGCCGATCGTCTCGTCCGTGTCGGC
>DASRZG010000444.1:0-3194 GCA_035686585.1 Phycisphaerae bacterium | reverse complement strand
GCAAGCTCGCCATCCAGACCGGGCCCATCCTGGGCGCCTTCGGCGCGGACTATTTCACCGTCGCCTGCCGCACCACCGTCCCGGCCGCCGTCACGCTGACCGCCACGGAGCTGAACCTGGTATCGAACCGCCGGCCTGCCGAACCCCAGCAAAGGGAGCTGACCTCCCAGCCCGGGCTGTACCACCGCTTCCGCGTGCCCAGGGACCCGATGGCGACGCGGATCGCCTACCGCCTGCGGGCCGCCGCCGGTAAGGAGGACGTCCGGAGCGAGACGTATCAGGTGGACCTGCCCGTCTTCGGCATCAAGGGCCGCCCCGGCGGGCGGCTTCGGATCGTCATCGCCGGCGACAGCCGGTCCAACGCCGACGACTGGGCGCTGGTGGCGGCGGCGATCCTGAAGGAGAAACCCGACCTGCTGGTCTTCCTGGGCGACATGTGCGACCGGGGCACCAGCGACTGGCTGTGGGACGAGCACTACCTCGCTTCCGACGCCGCCCGGCGCCTGCTGGCGACCGTGCCGTACTATCCCGTCCACGGCAACCACGAGGAGTACGCCCCCGTAATGCGGAAGCTCTTCCACACCCCCTCGGCCGACGGGACCTCCCTGGACTGGGCCCAGGAGATCGGACCGGCCCTGATCGTCGGCGTCGACGGCCGGCCCGCCCACGACTGGCGGGATACGCGCTGGCTGAAGAAGACGCTGGAGACGTCGAAGGCGAAGTTCCTCTTCTTCTGCACGCACTACCCGGCCTATTCCTCGGGCAGCAACGGCCGGCTGGACCCCAAGATGGGCGAGCCCAAGGACCGTGGCTACACGACCGCCCGCCGCGTCTTCCTGCCCCTGCTCCGCAAGGTCGGCGCGACCGCCTTCCTGGCCTCCCACGAGCACATGTACGAGCGGAGCGAGCTGCCCGGCGGGATCACGCAGATCATCGCCGCCGGCGCCGGCGCCCCGCGATCCCGCAAGCATCCCGACGCGGCCGCGGCCAACCCTTACTCCAAGGTCCTCGAGCCCACCCTCCATTACACCCTCTTCGACATGCAGGGCGACCGGTGCGTCTACACCGCCAAGCGGCCCGACGGGACGGTGATCGAGTCCCTGGTGTTCCCGGCGCGGAAGCCTTGAGACGGCTGGCGGCCCGCGGCGCCTGGTCTACAATACCCCCCCATGGCCCCTAACATCCTTCTCATCCTGACCGACCAGCAACGGTTCGACACGATCGCCGCGCTGGGCAACCCGGTGATCAAGACGCCGCATCTCGACCGCCTCTGCCGCATGGGCACCGCCTTCACCAGCGCCTTCACGCCCAGCCCGGTGTGCATCTCCGCCCGCTGCAGCCTCCACTATGGGCAATACCCCATGCACACCGGGTGCTTCTCCAACGACTCCGGCTCGCCGCCGGTGGAGCGGGAGACGTTCTTCGCCGCCCTGACCCGGGCGGGCTATAGCACCCACGCGGTGGGCAAGCTCCACTTCAAGCCCGACATCGCCGGCCTCTACGGCCTGCAGAGCCGGGACATCCAGGAGGAGTTCTGCCCGATCGAAAAGGACGACTACATCCGGTTCATCCACGGCAAGGGCTTCGAGTACGTCTGCGATCCGCACGGGGCCCGCGGGGAGATGTACTACGTGCCGCAGATCTCCCCCTTCCCCGCGCCGCTGCACCCGACGCACTGGGCAGCCGACCGGGCGATCGACTTCATCAACGGCCGCTCCGGCGACGACGGGCCGTGGTTCCTGGCCGCCAGCTTCATCCATCCGCACCCGCCGTTCAACCCGCCCAACCCCTGGCACAAGCTGTACCGGGCCGCGCTGATGCCCCTGCCGAAGATGCCGCCCGACTACGAGTCGCTCCAGACGCACATCAACCGCCTCCAGAACCGCCGCAAGTACCGCGGGCACGGCATCGACCTGGACGTCATTCGCACCATCAAGGCCTACTACTACGCCTGCATCAGCTTCATCGATCAGCAAGTGGGGAGGATCCTGGACGTCCTGGAGGGGACCGGCCGGCTCGAGGATACGCTGATCCTGTTCACGACGGACCATGGCGAGCACCTCGGCGACTACGGCTGCTGGGGCAAGCGCAGCATGCACGACAGTTGCGCCCGGATCCCCCTGCTGGCGTGCAGGCCGGGGCAGTTCCCCGCCGGCGCCCGCTGCGACAAGCCCGTCAGCCTGATCGACGTGACCGCCACGATCCTGGAGGCGGCCGGGACGCGGATCGACACTCACCCGCTCGACGGCGTCAGCCTCCTCGATCGGATCGCCCAGCCGCCGTCGGCCGTGTTCGGCCAATACGAGACCGGCGAGCAGGCCCTGTACTACGCGGTGACGGACAAGTGGAAGTACGCCTACAGCGCCGCCGACGGGAGGGAGTTCCTGTTCGACCGCGTGGGCGATCCCGAAGAGACCCGCAACCGGGCCGGCATCCAGTTCCTCGGGCACGTCCAGGACGAGATGCGGGCCTTGCTGATCGACCACATCACCCGCGGCGGGCAGACGGACAACATCCGCGACGGCGCCTGGCGACCGACGCCGCGCCTGGAAATGGACCCGAACCCCGACGCCGCGCTGCGGATCGTCGATCACGGCTGGGCGAGCAAAGACATCCCCGGTTACACGGACACCGACTAGGCAGAAGTACACACTGATACGAAGAGTCTTGTCTTTTTGGAAGGCAACCTGGTGCAGAAGGGATTGGCGGCCATGCGAGTGAGTCTGACGGGCGTGCTGGTGGGAGTGACGTTGGCGGGTCTTGCCGTGGCTGGAGCCCGTGCTCAGGGAGCCGGCGAAACGCCGGCGGCCGGGCCGGGGGGTCTCGTGCTGAGCAACTCGAGCATGTGGCGATGCTACTTCGTCGCCCGTTGGCCCGTCGTGCGTGTCGGCCAGGAGATCAGGCAGGTAACCCACAATGCCTACGGCAGGGTGTGGATGCTGCCGGAGGCGGGCAAGGAATTGCCGCCCTGGAGCGACTCGCCCGCGCCGGCGGCCAACTGGACGGCCGTCGATTTCGACGACCAGGGGTGGACGCGCCTGGCGGGCCCTTTCTTTCCCAGCCAGGGGTGGGCCTACACCAAACAGGTGGACGACGCGGGTTTCTGCGGCTATGAGAGCACCGACCCGAACCTGGCCGCCATCTGCCTGCGCGGCAAGTTCACGGTGACCGACCCGGCGACGGCGGGCGATCTG
>DASRZG010000443.1:0-9217 GCA_035686585.1 Phycisphaerae bacterium | reverse complement strand
TGACCGTGTCCATGCCCCTTCGCCACCCCGACGGCTCGGCGGCGGGGGTCACCGCCATCGACGTGACCATGGCGGCCCTGTTGGGCGAGTTGAGGCTCCCCCCGCCGTGGGAGCGGGTCGCGGTGACCATGCTCGTCCAGCCCAGCGACCGGCGGGGCGGCGAGGGGTGCCAGCTGATGGTCATTGCCCGCAGCAACTACAGCCCCGCCGGCGGGGACTGGCGGTCGCCCCGCAAGCCGGAGGTGGTCGCCTGCGACGGCCCCGGCGACCTGACCGCCCTCATCGACGACGCGGTGGCGGGCCGCTCCGGCGTCCGGCGGATGGACTACCGGGGCCGGGACGCCCTGTGGGCCTACGGGGGGAGCCTGGCGCCTGGACAATCGTTCCCGCTGGTCATCCTGCCTTACCAGGCGGTCGTCGCCCCCGCCACCGCGGCGGAGGGGTACGTGCTGGACATGACCGTCGCCGGCCTGCGGATCGCCAGCAGCGTGCTGCTGGCCGTGGCGGCGGGCGTGGCCGTGGTGGCGACGATCAGCTCGCGCCGCCTGACCGAACCGATCCTCCAGCTCGCCGGCGCCGCCCGCCGGCTGTCGAGGGGGGACTTTTCCGCCCGGGTGGACATGCGGACCGGCGACGAGCTGGGGGAGCTGGGGAGGATCTTCAACGCCACCGGGCCCAAGCTGGCCGAACGCGAGCGGATGCGCCAGTCGCTGACGCTGGCGATGGAGGTCCAGCAGCACCTGCTGCCCGAGGCGGCGCCGGAGGTGGAGGGGTTCGACATCGCCGGGCGGTGCGTGTACTGCGACCAGACCGGCGGGGACTACTACGACTTCATCGAGCTGGTGGACCTGGGCCCCGACAAGCTGGGCATCGCGGTCGGCGACGTGGCCGGGCACGGGATCGCCGCCGCCCTGCTGATGGCGTCCGCCCGCGGCGCCCTGCGAAGCCAGGCCGGGCGCATGAGCAGGAACCTGCCCGCGCTGTTCGACGTGCTCAACCGGCACCTGGCCCGCGACGCCCGCGACGGGCAGTTCCTGACGCTGTTCTACGGCGTGCTGGACGGCGCGTCGCGAACGCTGGCGTGGACGTCGGCGGGGCACGACCCCGCCTTGTGGCTGCGGCGCGGGAGCGGGCGGTTCGAGGAGCTGCCCAACACCGGCATCCCGCTGGGCGTGCGGGAGGACGCCCGCTTCGGGGAGGCCGGGCCCGTCCTGCTGGCGCGGGGGGACGTCCTGGTGATCGGCACCGACGGCATCTGGGAGGCCCTGGACCCCCTGGACGAACCGTTCGGCAAGCAGCGCCTCCGCGACGTGATCGCCGAACACGCCGACCGGCCGGCCCTGCAGATCCACGACGCCGTCATCGACGCCGTCAACGCCTTCCGCCGCTCCACGCCCCAGCACGATGACATGGCGCTGGTGGTGGTCAAGGTGCTGTAGCCCCAATCCCCCATGAACCGCGGAGATCGCGGAGGTCGCAGAAAACCAACTGCTTTGCAGCGGCTCACGCCATGCCAAGGGGTGCCATCCCGATGGACATCGGGACTCGCCGTCCGTGCTCCTCACCCAGCCCACACGGACACGGGCTGACAAGCAGCCCGTGGCACCCTTGTTTGTCAGGCAGAACACCCTATTCCGCGACGATCTCCAGGGCGCAGAGGCGCGACAGGCCCTTCCGGGCCTTCACCTCCAGCTTGAGGTCGCCGGTGATCTGCACGCCCTTGAATTCCTTCACCACCGCCGCGGCGCCGCCGGCCTCGGCGGCGATGTCGAACTTTGGCAGCACCGTCTTGCCCTGCAGGTCCACGTCGAACACGCGCCGGCCGGGCGCGATGTCCTCGATCTCGGCGAAGTGCAGGCGGACGGTGTACTTGCCGCCGGGCCCGTCGGCCTCATTGACCGGCACGGCCACCGACGCCAGCCCCTCGGCCGCGAAGGCGTAGATCCACGGATCCTCCGTCCCCGCCAGCTTCAGGAAGTCGGCGTTGCCCTGCTGGAAATGCCCGCCCTCGGCCAACTGGGCGGCAAGCTCCAGGTCCATCACCAGCCGCCCCCTGCCCGGACGGGGCCAGGCCAGCCACAGGTTGCCCGCGGCGTCCTTGCGGTCGCCCGGGGCGCCGAAGTTGACCGCCAGGCGCTTCACCGGCTTGGCCGCCCCGGCGGCGCTGAACACCCCCCAGACCCGGCTGACCTTCCGTGGGGCGAACACGACCGTGCAGTGCACCGAGTATGGGCAGATGCACCCGGAGCTGGCCTCGGGCATGATCACCAGCCCGTTGGCGGGGATGCAGTTGATCCAGCACCCCGGCCTCTGGGCGCCGAAGTGGGCCGTGCCGTAATCGCCGGTCAGGTCGTAATACGCCGTCGTGCCCGACCGGAAGAACAGGGCGCCCTCGCACCCGGCGATGTTGCCGCAGTGGTGCCCCGGGCGCGACATCTGCCACTTTTCCTGCGCGCCGGTGACCGGGTTGATCCGCATCTTCTCCGAGCCGGTCTGGAGGTCATGGGCCCACGGCTCGGCGATGATGGTGTCGCCGACGATCAAGGGCCTGGAGCGATAGCCCTTCCGCCCCGACCACAGGACCCTGCCGTCGGCCGCCGACATCGCGATCAGGCTCCGCCGGGTGAACTCCCCGGCCAGAAACTCCTTCCAGAAGTGCCCGTTCCACGGCTGGCCGCAAAGCAGCAGCACCTCCCCGGCCGCCATCGCCGTCAGGTCGCCCCCATTGCTGGAGACCCCCACGCAATCGGAGAAGTACTGCGGGGCCGACCACAGCAGGCCGCCCGACCGCGCGTCCAGGCAGACGACCCGGCGGACGTCCGGGGCGATCCTCCTGCCCCGGGCGTCGACGCGGAGCTTGTCGTCGACGCCCTTGAGGCACTCGTCCCGCTGCCCGTCGCTGACCGCCCGGTCCACGAGGAACATCCGCCCCCCGCCGACACAGATCGTCGGCATGTCGATCGTCTTGCCGTCGAACGACCAGGCGAGCCGGCCCGTTTCGGCGGCCACCGCGAAGACCCCGTCGGCGTAGGCGGCCGAATAGACCGCCTCCCGACCCATGTTGTCCACCTGGCGCTTGTGGAAGCTGCCGTAGACCGTCCCGTCCACCACGGCCAGGTATCCCCATCGGCGGTCGGCGCCGCCGCCGGGCGGGACGGCGTAGGTCTTGAGCGTCCGGCCCGTGGCCGCGTCGAGCCGATGGCACTGGTCGCCGACGGCCACGTACAGGCTGTCGCCATCGGCGGCGAGATTGCTGACGCCCCGCTTGAGCCCCACGCGGATCGCGCCAGGGATCTCCCGCGTCCACAGCTCCACGCCGTTGTAGGCGTCGTAGGCCATGATCACGTCTTCGCCCTGGACGAACATCCGCCCGTTGATCGCCAGCGGGGCGGAGTTGGAGGAATGCCGGCTCGGCATCCGCCCGGGCCCGGGCTCGCCATACCACAGGATGCCGATCGGCCCGGATACCAGGCGGTCGTCGCTGCCGGCGGTGTTGCCGGCGTCGGCGTACTGGTGCGTCCAGGCGCCCGCGCCGTTCAGCCGGCCGCGGGTGATGACCGTCCAGAAGCCCTTCGGCTCGATCTTCGTGCCCGTCTCGCCCAGGTCCTTCAGCACCCCCTGGAGCCGATCCACCCACGAGTTGATGCTGAGGGGAGAGGCGGGGTTCGTGGCGGCCACGGGCGCGTGTTGGACCACCGCCACACCGCCGCAGGGCTTCAGCAGCCGCAGCAGCTCCGCCGGCGGCGTCGGCGTCCTGCCGGCCCCCGCCACCACGATCAGGTTGGCGAAGTAGTCCGGCAGCGGCAGGCTCTCCAGGCCGCCGTGCAGGACGGTGACGCGGCTGCCGTAGACGCCCCCGGCCGTCAGGGCCTGGCGGGCGGCGGCGACGCGGGCGGCGTCCGGCTCGACCATGTAGATCGTAAGCTCCGTCCGTTGGGCCAGCTCCATCGCCAGCCGGCCCGGCTGGTCGCCGTCGGCCAGGCCCATGCCGCCGAGGATCAACCCGTAGCCGCGCCGGGCGGCGCGATCCCGCACCAACGCGTCGGCGGTCCCGGTGTATAAGGCGTCGGCCTTGCCCTGGCCGTAGGGGCTCACCGAGACCGTCGGGGCGACGCGCTGGCCCTTGCCCGATCGGCCCGGCACGAAGCAGTGGATGCCGCCCGTGTCGGTGCTGACCAGCAGCCTGCCGTCCGCCGCCGCCAGGCCGCGGGCCTTGCCGTCCACCTTCGCCGACCAGACCTGCTCGCCCGTCGACTTGCTCATCGCCACCACCGACCCCGCCCCACCGGCGAGGACGGCGTCGCGCGTCACCAGCATCGACTCGCTGTGCGGGCAGGGCATGACCCACCGGGTCGCCCCGGCCAGGCTGCGCTCCGCCGCCTTTCGCTGCAGGCCCAGCTCGCCCAGGCGCTTGTTCAGTTCGGCGAGCTGCCTCTGGCTCTCGGCGTCGGTCTTGTTCCTGAACCTGTTTCGCTGCTGGATCAGGTCCACGCTCTGGGTGGCGACCTGAGAGATCTCCTTGCGGAGGGTGAGCCAATCGGCCTTGGCATAGGCGGCGGCCTGGGAACCGTCCAGCAGGTAGACCGTCTCGCCCTCCAGCGCCAGCCGGCGTTCCCCCTTGCTGGGCACGCCCACGGGCAGGCCCTCGACCATCACCAGCCCGCCGGTCCGCTGGCTGGTGGCGACGAACTGCTCGGCGCCGGTGAAGAGCATCTCCTCGGCCAGCATGCACTCGGTGCCGCCGAACAGGCCCACCGCACGCCAGTTGAACTCGCGGTGGAACAGGAAGGCGCCGGTGGCCGTGCTGAACGCCGCCGGCATGGACCGGCCCGAGGGCAGGAACAGCCTCGCGCCCGACGCCAGCAGGTAGCCCTGCGGGCTGAGCTTGCCGTTGCCGCCGGCTCCGTAGGAATCGTTCTTCCAGATCACCTTGCCGTCGTCGGCGTTCACCGCGTACAGGTACAGTCCGTCGCCGGGGAACACCCCGGCCCCGAAATACGCCACGCCCGCCTCCACCAGCACCGACGTCCGCACCGGCCACAGCGAGATCAGCCTGCCGTTGCCCAGGACCTTCCGGTCGTCCGGGGCGGCGCGGAACCGCCAGACCTCCCGGCCCGTCTTGCCGTCCAGGCAATAGACGTTGCCGTCGTCGGAGCCGACGTACACCTTGCCCTTGGCCGCCGTCGGGGCCAGCCGGACCGGCCCGTCGGTGTGGAACCGCCACTGGATCGCGCCCGTGGCCGCGTCCAGGCAGTACACCATGCCGTCCGCGGAGGACCCGAAGTAGACACTGCCTCCGGCGGCCGCGACGTGGAAGGCGTCGTCGAACCGCAGCCGGGGACGCTCCAGGGCCCCCTCGACCCGCTTGGGCTGGGGATCGCCCCAGGCGTGTGAGGGCGGGTCGATGGGCGTGAACGTCCAGGCAGGCGACAGCGGGGCCTTCAGCGCCTCGGCCGAGATGCCGCTGCGCTGGTTGTCGCCGCGGTACGTGGGCCAGTCGGCCGCCAACACGCCGCCAGCCAGGCCTGCGATCAGAATCCCGCCTAGAACGATCCCTGTCAGTCCGCGTCTCATTGGAGGACCCTTCCGCGATGGGCCCTGCCCGCCCGCGCCCGGGGCGCCCTGGCCTCAGTCCATACGGCGGAGGCGGAATCGGCAGGACCATCTTCCATCGAACATACCAGCCCGGGCGAGCCGCGGTAAAGAACCGAATCCCCCCCGAATCCCCCCCCCGCCTTGACGCCGGGCCCGCCGGGACATAGCATCTCGCCCACTGCCTTGGCGTCGCTCCAATCTGCAAGCTGACCATCCGGCGGCGGCATCAGTCCCAGCGCGTCACCGGGCTGGTGGCCAAGGGCACGGAAGGAGTGAGTGAGGCAATGGGCCGGAAGGTTCGCGTGGGCATCATCGGCTGCGGCGGGATCGCCAACAGCGTGCACCTGCCGTCGCTGCGGGACATCGCCGCCGCCGAGATCGTCGCGGTCTGCGACCTCATCGAGGAGCGGGCACAGAAGGCGGCCGACGAGTACGGCCCGGCCAAGGTCTACACGCTGTATCAGCAGATGCTGGCCGCGGAGGAGCTGGACGCGGTGTTCGTGCTCACCGAGCCGGACCAGTTGTTCCGTCCCGCCCAGCGGGCCCTGCGGTCGGGCCGACACGTGTTCATGGAGAAGCCGCCCGGGGTGACGACCTACCAGGCGCAGCAGCTCGCCCGCGACGCCGGCGGGGCCGAGCGGATCCTGCAGGTAGGTCTGAACCGCCGGTACATCCCGCTGGTGCGGCGGGTGCTGGAGATCGTCCGCCAGCACAGCCCGATCACGCAGGTGGAGGGCCGGTTCAACAAGCACACGCCCGCGACGTTCTACGACGGCTGCACCAGCTCCTTCCGGGCCGACACGATCCACGCCATCGACGCGGTCCGGTGGATCGCCGGCGGGGAGCCGGTGGCGGCGGCGGTGGTCACCGGCAGCGACGGCGACCCGGTCACCAACCGCTGGAACGCCGTCGTCCGGTTCGACAACGGCGTGACGGGGATCATCCGCGCCAACTACCGCACCGGCGGGCGGGTCCACGGGCTGGAGATCCACGGCCCCGGCGCCAGCGCCTTCGTCGACCTGGGCATGGGCGGGATGACCTGCGAGGCCGAGATCCTGATCCACGGCGGCGGCAGCAGCCATTCGCTGGCGGCGGCCGGGGTGGCCAAGACGGAGCGGATCAGCCTGGACGGGGTGGCCCTGGCGAAGGAGCAGTACGGCAGCGACGCCTTCCACGTCTTCTACGGCTACCTCCAGCAGGACACGGACTTCATCGAGTCCATCCAGCAAGGCCGGCAGCCGCTGATGAACATCGAGGAGGCGGTCAAGGCGATGCAGTTCGTGGACCTGCTGGAGGCGAATCCCATCTGAGAGAAAACGATGGCAGGGATGCAGATGGAGTAGAAGCAACAGAAGAAGAAGAAGAAACGATGGCAGGGATGCAGGGGATGCAGGGGATGAAGCAGACTGTGGAAACATACAACGCTTCGCCGGGTTTTGGGGGTCTTCCAAGACTAAAGCCCCGCCATAGCTATGGCGGGGCTTTAGCGTACCCAATCGTCAATCGTCAATCGCCAATCGCCAATCCTCACACTTCCGGGTCCTCGATCAGCTTGCGGTAGAACTCCACGAAGTCCTGCCGCTTGTCGCCCTTCATCCACGCCATGGCGGCGCGGGGGTGCTGGTCGAGGACGCCGGTGAGCATGTAGGGGATGTGATAGCCCCAGTCGATGCTCTGGCGGAGGGGCAGGATGGCCCGGGCGATCACGTCGAGGATCGGTTCGATGTTGAACTTGGGGTTCTTGAGGAAACCCATCAGCAGCTCGGTCGGGCAGTTTCCGGCCGCCCGCCCCAGGCCGTAGAGGGTCCCGTCCAGGAAGTTGGCGTTGCGGATGATGGCCTCGATGGTGTTGGCGAAGGCCAGTTGCTGGTTGTTGTGGAAGTGCCCGCCGACCTCCTTGGTCTTGAGGTACTGCTGGTACTTGGCGACGAGGAACTGGACCTCCTCGCTGTACAGGGCGCCGAAGCTGTCGACGACGTAGACGGCCAGGACCTTCGTCTCCTCCTCGATCTGCTGGAGGGCCTCGTCGAGGAAGGGGGCTCCCTCATGGGAGATGGACATGATGTTGATGGTGGCCTCGTAGCCCTTGTCAGTGGCGTTGTTGGCCAGCCGGATGGCCTTGTCGATGTCCTTGACGTAGGTGGCCACGCGGATCATGTCGACGACGGACTCCCCGCACGGCAGGACATCCTCGGGCACGGCCTTGTGGGCGTCCTGCATGAGGCACATCTTGGTCTGGCCGGGGTCGATGCCGTCGATGGCCCGCTTGAGGTCGTCCTCGTCGCAGAAACGCCACAGCCCGAACTCGTCGGGGCTGAACATCTCCTTGCTGTTGCGGTAGCCCAGCTCCACGTAGTCGATGCCGGCGCGGCAGCAGGCCTCGTAGACCGCCCGGACCGTCTCCAGGGAGAAGTGCGAATCGTTGGCCAATCCGCCGTCGCGGATGGTGCAGTCGAACACCTTGATCTCGGGCCGGAACATGGCTCACCTCGTGCAATGCATTCCGCGGGCCCGCCTTGTCCTCGCCGGCGGGCCATCTTGTGACAGATTGTTTATTTTACACCAACGCGATCCTCCCCGTCGCGCCAAATCCTCGCCACCTCCGCGGCCGCGGGCGTCGCACCTCTGCCGGATTCCGTGTAAGATCGACGGGGGACAGGGGTCTAACAATGACGGTTATGGCCGACAGTTTACCCGGCGCTGCGCGCGGCGTACCCGGTCCGGCCGATCGCGATGGTCCTCCGCCCGTCCAGCGGTCCGCTTCGCCGGCGCGGTCGGACTTCGCAGATATCTTATCGGCCCACCAGGACCGCCTGATGAGGCTGGCCCATCGCCTGCTGGGCTGGCAGGACGGGGCCGAGGACGTGGTCCAGGAAGTGTTCCTGTCGGCCCTGAAGAGCCTGTCCAAGTTCAACGGCCTCAGCAGCCTGGACACGTGGCTGACGGCGATCACGGTCAACAAGTGCCGTAACTACAGACGCAAGAGGCTGCTGTGGCTGAAGTTCCTGACCGCTTCCCGCAACGGCCGGCCGAGGGAGCTCGACGGCGGGCCCGAACGGGCCGGCGCCCGGTGCGAGACCGCCTTGCGCGTTCGCCGGGCCGTGCAGGATCTGCCGGCGAAGTACCGAGAGGTGATCGTGCTGCGATACCTCGAGGAGATGGACGTGGACGAGATCTGCCAGGTACTGGCCCTGGCCCGCGGGGCCGTGGACGTCCGCCTGCATCGTGCCAGATCCAGGCTCAAGGACGCACTGAACGGGCTGATCGAGGAATGAGTCATGTCTGACGAAGCCATCCGATCGCTGCTGCTACAGGCCGACCAGGCCGGGGTCCCGCCGTCGGCGCCGCCGGACCTGGCCGAACGGGTGATGCGTCTGGCCGCTCGCCGACGGCGCAGGAAGGCGGCGCTGGGCGCCCTGTCGGCAGCGGCCTGCCTGGCGATCGCCGTCGCCGCCGCGGCCCTGCTGCGCCCCGACGCACCGGGGACCGCCGACCCCGGCGAGCGGGCGGCCCAGCTCCGCCAGGAGATCGCCCGGCTGGGCCTCCGGGCCCAGACCACCCTGGCCGTGGCCGAGCACATGATCGCCCTGGAGGCACAGCGCCGCGCCGCCCCCCCGCCCAG
>DASRZG010000442.1:0-4600 GCA_035686585.1 Phycisphaerae bacterium | reverse complement strand
AAAGAGGATAGACCAACCACCTCGCCCAGCCCAACCGATCCCCCGAACCCCTTACGCCCGGAAGGTCCTACCGCGCAAGCGGTTTAGTCCAACAGCTTGTAAACACCCCCAAGGTCTCCGCCCCGGACAAAGCGTCGTTTGCCCCCAACGGGGCAGGCTTGTCCGGCGTCGTTCCGCCACGGCCGCGAGCCGGACAAGCCAGACTGTGGCTTGTCCGGGGCACCCGACGGAACGTGCCGTCCTTATCCTCTTTGGGTCGGCCGAAGGCGCTTGGACGGCTGCCCCCGGGACCTCAGACCTTAGACCTCGGACCTTGTACCCGAGCCCTCACGCCTCACCCCTTGGCCTGATCCCCTCCGACCTTCTTCCTCCACTTGGGGTGCACCTTGGCCCATTGCTTGGCCTCGTCCGTCCAGTCGGCGGAGGCGCGGACGGCGGGGTGGGGGTCGGCCAAGCCCTGGGCTTTTTGCTCGTCGGTGAGCTTGTGCCAGCGGCGGAGGAGGCTGTAGGCGGCGAGGCGTTCGGTCCAGTGCTCGCTGGTGCGCATTTCCTGGACGGTGGCGAGCGCCTGCTCGGGCATCTTGAGCAGTTCCCGGAAGGCGCGGCGGCGGACCTTGGCGGGCTTGCCTTCGCGGAGGCAGCGGCGGAGCTCGGGCAGGAAGTCGGCGCCCTTGGCATCCGCGAGCCGGCGGACCGCTGCCGCCCGCGCGGCCGGCGTGCCGTGGGCCAGGACGTCACGGGCGGCCTGCTCGCCCTTGCCCAGCTTGACCTGCGCCAGCGCCCACGTGAGGCCGGGACAGTCTGGCAGTTCGCCGCCCCGCGCCTCGGCCCAGGCCAGGAGCCGCTCGGGATAGTGCTTTGCCAGCGCGGCCGAGACCATCCGCTGCCACTTGCGGTCCCCGCGCCCGCTCAGCAGCTCGGCCACGAGGGCGTCGAACGCCTCGGGATGGTCCCTCTCGGCCAGGGCGAGCGCGGCGGCGGCCCGCCTGTCCGGCTCGCCGGCTCGCAGGAGGTCCTCCAAGGCCTCGACCCCCGCGGGCCCATGTGCGAGCACCAGGCGCCCCGCCGCCCGGCGGATGTTGTGGTGGAAGCCCCGGCCCATCGCATTCACGCACACGTCGACGGGCACCTCCAGGCCGTCGCGGGCGGCGATCCACCACAGCCAGCCGCTGCTTCCGGCGATCGCGGGGTCGGCGAAGCCCTCCCGTATCAGGTCGCCGGTGTCTTCGGGGCGATGCCGGCACATTGCCGCCAGGGCGTGGGCGCGGACGCCGGGGGCGGCGGATTCGTCCCGGAACAGCCCCGCGAGGCATTCGTAGGCCTCCTCGTCGCCCGTCGCTTGGCCCAGCGCTTCGGTGGCCCAGTAGCGATGCTCGTCGGGCCCGTCGCGAACGATCCGGATCAGCTCCTCCCGCACGCCGGGGATCTGCAGGACGCGGCCCCCGCGGAGCAGGGCGAGGTCCAGCCAGTAGTCGCCGGCGAACAGCACCCGCAGGATCGGCCCCAGCGCCCGGGCGTCGCCGATCTCGCACAGCGCCCGGGCGGCCACGCGGCGGACGGTGACCCGCCGGTCCTTCAGCGCCTCGCACAGCGGGGCCACGGCCGGCGCCCCGATCTCGGCCAGCCGCCGGACGGCCTGCTCGCGCCGCTGGGCCTGCTCGTCCGCCACGTCCAGGAGCCGCCGTACCTCTTGCCAGAAATCCTCCGGGAGGGATTCGTCTCTGAAGGTCTCTTCGACCATGGCCAGCAGTTCCTTTCTCAATTGGGCCCGCCCTCGCTGGAGGCGGCCCTGCACGGCCGATTCGGTCACGCCCAGGAAGGCGGCGATGTCCGCGTAGCTCAGGCCGTCCACATAGTGGAGGCTTACGACCTCCCGCTGCGTCTCGCCGAGGCGTCCCAGCGCCTCCCGCACCAGCCGGCGGCGTTCGGTGTCCATGGCGTCCTCGTCGGCGGCCGGCGCCTGGGGGGCGGGCTGCATGGACAGCTTCTCCGCCATCGCCCGCACGCGCTGCATCTCGCGCATCGCCGACCGGGCGGTGTTTCGGACGATCCCGTGCAGCCAGCCGCCGAACCGTTCGGAATCCTTCAGCTTGTCCATGCCCCGCCAGGCCCGCAGGAACGACTCCTGCACGACGTCCCGGGCCAGCTCGAAGTCCGACACGATCCCCACGGCCGTTCCGTAGGCGTAATCCTGGTACCGCCGCACCAGCTCGGCAAACGCCTCCCGCCGCCCGGCCCGGGCCAGCGCGACCAGCTCCTTGTCGGGTCGCTCGTCCATCGGTGAAACATATGGGCCGCAGAGACGCAGAGAACGCGGAGAGAAGACTGAGTTAGAAGAAGAAGCAACAGAAGAGGCATTCGTAACAACAAATCTGTTTGCTTCTCTCTGCGTTCTCCGCGTCTCTGCGGCCCATGCTTTTCAGGAAGTCCCGGGCGGCGGCGGGACTCGAACCCGCAGCCTTTCGCCGAGGCGACCGCTCTTTCCAGTTGAGCTACGCCGCTCGGGCCTTCGTCATTATGTGTGCACTTTCGGTCCGGCCCTAACGGGGATTCTGAGGAAAACGCGGAGATTCAAGCGTCCGCCGGCGGCAGGTTGGCGTTGTCGGGGTGGACCTGACCGGCCGGGTCGCACAGCGGGCCGTAGAGCTCGGGACGGCGGTGGTGCGGGCCGTAGATGCCCGTCTTGCGGTGGGCCGCCAGGGCGTCCAGGTCGGCGGTGCAGGGCAGCAGTTGCTCGCCCTCGCCGGCCTCGGTGACGATGTCGCCGTTGTAGTCGATGAACATGGAGTGGCCGTTCTGGCGTGGGGCCGCGTGGTTGACCACCAGGATGTAGGATTCGTTCTCGAACGCCCGCGTCCGCAGCAGGCAGCGATGGATGTCGACGGTGGGGCATCCGCACGCCAGCGGGTTGAGGATCACCTCCGCCCCCTTCAGCATCAGCAGGCGGGCGGCCTCGGGCACCTCCCGGTCGTAGCAGATCATGACCCCGGCGGTCATCTCGCCGCTGTCGGTGACGAACCGCCACACGGGGAACTCCGATCCGTTCCGCCAGCCGCCGGGGGTCTCGAAGCGGTTGATGTGGACCTTCCGCATCACGCCCATCCGCTCGCCCGCCCGGCCCAGCACGATCATGGCGTTGCGAATCTCCCCGTCGTGCATCTCCGACAGGCCCACCAGCAGGTACACGTCCAGCTCGCGGGCCAGCGCGGCGAACCGATCGGTGGTCGGGCCGGGGATCGGCTCGGCCAGCTTCCGCTCGGCCTGCCCGCCGACAAAGCCCGTCAGCACCACCTCCGGGGTCATGATGATCTGCGCGCCCGCCCCGGCCGCCCGGCGGATCATCCGCTCGGCCACCTCGATATTGCGGCCCTTCTGCTCCTTCAGGCCCGCCATCTGCACGCCGCACAGCGCGATTGTTCCTTTGCCCAAGGCTCTTCCTTTCCGTCCGATCGATAAGCCGCGAACAACGCGAACAGTAACATACAGGTCATGAAGCAGCGCGGCCCTGCTTCACCAGCAGGGCCGGTACAGTACGTTCTCCGTGCCGGTCCGGGCGGCCCCGGCTTCGGCCAGGGTATCGGCCTGGCCGCCGTAACAGAAGGCCGAAAGCTCCCTGACGCCCAGCGTGGAGGCGTGGGCGACGCAGGCGAGCAGCTCGGGGCGGTCGCGGCGGCCGCTCCAGAGGCACAGTTCCGCCTTGCTCGCGTCGTTGGCCCAGTGGCCGAGGCGGTAGACGGCCACGGCCGGCTCGCCGCTGTCGGGCCCGGCGACCAGGAAGGCGGACACGGCCGGTCTGCGCTGCCCGGAATCGCCCCACAGGGGCGGCTCGGCCTCCAGCGCGAGCATGTCGCGCCACCGCTGGCGGGGGTGGAGGATGCGGCCGACGCGAAACCAGCCGCCCGGCGGGATGGCCAGCGAGGACAGCTTCACGGGGTCGAGGGAGAACCCAGCGGGCATCGTCACGGCGTCGGGCGCGATCGAGAGGTCGCGCAGGGTCAGCCGGGGGGTGAAGCCCATCTTCTCGTAGAAGCCGCCCGCGGCCGGATCGGCCCGGACGCTCACGCAGTCGCAGCCGTTGCTTTCGGCCAACTTGCACGCGTGGCCGATCATGGCCCTGCCCACGCCGCGGCGCTGGCGGTCGGCGCGGACGTCGATCATCGAGACGTCCAGCGACCGCCCCAACTCCGGGACGTCCTGACCCCACCACACGTCCATCGAGCCGACCACCTCCCCGTCCAGCTCGGCCACGATGGTCGGATTTCCCAGCCCCGCTATCCATTCCAGGTGCTCGCGGCACTCCTCCGCGTCCAGCCAGGGAATGCTGCCGCCGACGGACGCGTGGATGCGGAAGACCGCCTCGGCGTCCGCGGCCGCGGCGGGTCGGATGTTGACCTGGTCTTTCGGCATCGGTCACATACCTGGCATGTCTTCGGGCCCGGGGTGCCATGGTCAGGCGTCTTTCGCCTGACCATGCCTGAGTCCCCGCGGGCGCCCGGCATGGTTACGCGGACGACGCGTAACCATGGCACCCAGGCACCCATTCCCGAGCCCATGCCTACCCTGGGGTGCCACAGGCTGCTCGCAGCCTGTGCCGGAGGAA
>DASRZG010000441.1:0-2752 GCA_035686585.1 Phycisphaerae bacterium | reverse complement strand
ACGGGGGCGGGGATGCTGTGCAAGGTGGGCGGGCGGCGAAGCGGGGGGCTGCCGGAGCCGGAGGTGGCCGAAACGGTCGAGGGCGGCCACCGCGTCTCGACGTGCGTCCTCCCAACGCCGGAAGGTCCTCTGCGGCGGGTGGTTGTGGCCCCGCCCGGACAGCCCTCGCGGTGCGTCGAACCCTACGTCAAGGACGCCCGGGATATCGATCGCCTGCTGTCGCTACAGGTTGAGCCCGTCCGCTGGGATGTCCAGCCGGTCCTGGACGCTTGCGCCGAGATCGGTGAGGCTGGGCTGGCGTACGTGGACTACACCGACCCGTTCGGATGGGTGGTCGCGCTGTTCGAGCAGGAAGACCTGCTGATCCGCATCCACACCGACCCGTCGCCGGTGTTCGCCCTGATCGACTGGGCCTTCGACTGGGTGCGGGACGAACTGGCCGCGCTGCTGGACGCCCTGGCCCCGACGGGCGCAGAGGTGCTGCTGTACACCTGCGGGCCGGAATACGCCACCCCGCCGCTGATGTCGCCGCGGACCTTCGCGCGGGTGATCACGCCGCAGCAGGCCCCGCTGGTGGCGAGGATCCACCGGCGCGGTTTCGCCGCGAGCATGCACTGCCACGGGCGGGTGCGCCAGGTGCTGGACGAGGTGATCGCGTGCGGGTTCGACGCGCTGGAGCCCATCGAGCCGCCGGTCCAGGGCGACATCTCGCTGCCCGAGCTGCGGGAGCGCGTGGGGGACCGGCTGTGCCTGATGGGGCACGTGCAGGACCAGGAGCTCTACACGGCCGGCCCCCAGCGGATCCGCGACCACGTGGCGCAGATCATCGAGACGATCGGCAAGGGGACGCGATTCGTCGCCACCCCGACGTGCACGCCGTTCGCGTTCCCGCCGCCCGAGCACTACGTGGAGAACTACATCGCCTTCCTGGAGGCGGCGGGGGCCCTTGGCGCGTAGGGGGTGAGTGTGGATACTGGGGTGGTTCGGGAACGGACCCGCGCAAGGCGTTGCGTGGGCTTTAGGGAATGGGAGATGGGATGAGCGAGGCGAGTCCGCGGGTGGCGGTGGTGATGGGGTCGCACAGCGACCTGGACGTGATGAAGCGGTGCCTGGAGCAGTTGGAGGCGTTCGGGATCGCCCACGAGGTGCGAATCCTCAGCGCCCACCGCACGCCGGCGGCGGTGGAGCAGTTCGTTGCCGAGGCGCCGGGGCGGGGGGTGAAGGTCTTTATCGCCGCGGCCGGGATGAGCGCGGCATTGGCCGGGGCGATTGCCGCCCGGACGACGCTGCCGGTGGTGGGCGTGGCGACGGCGTCGGGGCCGCTGGCGGGGATGGACGCCCTGCTGTCGACGGTGCAGATGCCCCCGGGCGTGCCGGTGGGCTGTGTGGGCATGGACAAGGCCGGCGCGACCAACGCGGCCGTGTATGCGGCCCAGATCCTCGCCATCGCCGACCCCGCGCTGGCCGCCCGCCTGGCGGCGTACAAACAGGCCCAGGCCGACAAGACCCTCGCCAAGGACGCCGAGCTCCACGGGTGAGGGGGGATGGCCAAGCCGCCGCGTCCGCGCAGCAATCGCGATCCATCCTTGCCCCCCCGCGCCGGCGCCCGTATGGTGTGCACTTCCCAAGGAAGGACGGAACAGGGATGTGCCCGAGACAGGTTCCCGCCGTTGTCCTGCTGGCCGCCGCGGCGCTGCTGGCGGCCGGATGCGGCGATGCGAACGCGCTCCACGCGGTCAGCCAGCGGATCGACGCGCCGGACCGGACCATCAGCGTCTACCAGCTCGCGGGCCGGTTGGGACTCCGCGTCGTCCGCAGCGGCAGGGGTCTGGCGCAGTTGGCCGGGGGCGGCAATGCCGTGTCGATCTTCCCCGAGCCGACCCCCGCCGTCTACGTCAACGGGGCCGCGCTGGCGGTGCCCGGGCGGATCCGGTCGGTGGACTCAACGATCTTCCTGTCTGAGGAGGTCGCGCCGCTGGTGCGGGTGCGCCTCCGCGGGCCGCCGGGGCCGGTGCGCCCGCCGCCGCCCCCGCCGGACGGCCCGCCGCCGGCCCGTTATGCGGGCCTGGTCGTGCTGGACCCGGGCCACGGGGGCAGGCAGCCCGGGGCGATCGCCTGCACGGGCATGTTCGAGAAGGACGTCACGTTGCCGGTGGCCCACATGGTCCGGCAGCGCCTGGAATCCTGGAACGTCCGGGTGATCATGACCCGCACGGATGACCGGTTCATGGACCTGGAGCCGAGGGCGGAGGTGGCCAACCGGGCCGGCGCCGACCTGTTCGTGTCGATCCACGCCGATTCCGCCCCCAACCGATGGGCCTCGGGCTACACGGTGTATGTCGCGCGCGGGGCGGCGGCGCCGACATCCGCGGCGGCGGAGTGCGTCAACCGGCGGCTTCGCCCAGCGGCGGCGACCTCCCGGGGTGTCCGCCAGGCGGACTTCCGCGTGCTCGTCCACGCCAGCTGCCCGGCCATGCTGGTGGAACTGGGGTACCTTTCCAACCGCACCGAGGCCCGCCTGCTGGCCGAGGACGGCTACCGCCGCAAGCTCGCCGACGCCATCGCCGCCGGCATCGTCGACTGCCTCAAGCGGTAGCCTGCGTCGAACATGGGGGGTGCCCCGGACAAGCCTACCCCGTTGGGGGCGTCGTTTGCCCCCAACGGGGCAGGCTTGTCCGGCGCCGTTCCGCCTCGGCCGCAAGCAGGCGTACGTGTTTAGCGGGACCTGGGTGCCACGGGCTGCTTGCAGCCC
>DASRZG010000440.1:0-2246 GCA_035686585.1 Phycisphaerae bacterium | reverse complement strand
CTCGCGGCCTCCGAGCACACCCTCGGCCACGGTTTCGCCCCCGGCCGAAGCGGCCCGGGCGGCTGGCGATCGGCGGGCATCTGCCAGATCGACAACCAATGCGGCGCCGCCCGCGCCGCAAACGACATCCTGGGGATCAGCGGCCCGGCCATCACCCCGACCCAGGACGAAGAGCTGTTCAGCCTCGACGTTCCGATCCTGGCCGGCATCGAACCAGCGGCCGCCCACGTCGGCGCCTTCGCCGTCCTGGCCGAGCCGGCGGAGGCGGGCGCCATCGCCCTGGGGATCGTCACCGGCGTCGCCGCCGTCCGCGTCCACGTCACCGACGCCGACCATGCCTACGCCGAGCTGGAGGCCGCCGAATACGATCACCTCGCCTCCGCCGACAACGGCTCCGCCGCGATCCTGTGGAAGGAAGCGGGCACCGGCGTCCTGTGGGCGATCGTGCGGCTGGGCAACGCGGGCGGCGGGGCGATGCCTCCGGGCACGGCCGATTACGACATGCTGTACTGGCTGGAGGCCGACTCTTCCTGGCACCTGCTGCCCATCGCCTCTGGCTCCGCTGCAATGCCCGTTCAAAAGAAGATCGATGGTACTCTCGGTTACGACTGGCTGAGGTTCAAAACCCCCTAATGCCCGGCTGGACGATCACAGGCGACGACTGGTGCAACTCCGCGAACGTGCCGCAGGACCCGGCGATCTACAACCAGTTCGTCAACGCCATCAAGGAACGGCAGGACGCCGCCGGGATCACGCCGACGTACAACCCCGCCCTGGTCAGCGACAACGCCAACATGCAGGACACCGCCAAGTGGGTGCTTCTCCAGAACGCCGTCGAGGAATTGGTCCCCTACTTCGTCGACACCGGCGAGGCGACCGCGGGAACCTTCGACGGCTACGCCGGCTACACAATCCCGATGTACACGCTGGCCAACTGGCGGGCGGACATCGGCCTCCTGGGCGCCGGCTTCCGGCGCGTGCCCGGTGCCGACTGGCCGGCGGATTGGACCAGCCACGCCGATGCCGCGTACACGCACGGGGTCGTAGCCCTGGACGACGACATCATCGGCCCGTGGGTGATGCGGGACCTCCAGGAGGGGCTCGACCTTCTCATCTGGACGAAACGGGAAACGCAGGCGAGCGGCACGAACTGTTACTGGTCGGCAGACGGCGCCGTTAATCATCAGAACAGCATCACCTACCAGACTCAGGTTTCCTGGGCGGCGGCCAAGGGCGGAGCGGAGGCGGACTTTGGTAGCGGGACTGGCACGAATGATTACGTCGGCCCCGAAGCAACTTATCGGGGCGCCTGGGACGCAATGCCACCGGGTTCGGAAACTTGGGAAGCCGCCATTGTTCGCGTTCGGGCGAAGCTGAAGGCGGCGGCCTTGCCGGTCACCTGCAACGGGACGAACCGGACCCGCGATTTGGAGTACTACTGCTATACGAACTGTGCCCAATCTGGCGGCTGGACGTGGACGTACGACGCCAACGGCGACGACGTCCTGAACGCCCAGCACTCTCTCTTCGGAACCGATGCGGGGCATACATCGGCGACGGCTGCCAGTGCCTTTCTTGGAGATCACACAACCTGCCCTAACGGGCCAGCGACGGACCCGAAAACAGTTGGTGCGGGTTTGGGTGCGCCCCTGGTGAATGATGGGTACTTCCCTGGCACCGAGGACCGCTGGGAAGATTTCCCCTACTACGATGCCTGGAAGGGCGGGACGATTCTGTTGAAGTGGGATGTAGTGAACGGGCTTGAGTACTATTGATGCTGTTCCGGTTGAGGTCGCCAATCTTTGCCGAGGCGAATGCCCGCCAACACCCAGGCAACCACCAGCAGAACCCACAGGCCCACTAGGAACCACAGGCCAAAAGCCACGGTCGAGCCGAATCGCTGGATGCTCGCATTGAATGACTGCTGTTGGTGAAGCGGCGTCGTCGGGTCGGCCATGCAAGATTGATACCCAAGCGTCCAAGAGACGGCAATTACAACTAAGAACGCGAAGGCCACATGCCGGATCTTCATCGGTTGTCCCTTTCCACGTTCCATCATACGCCGAAGGGCCCAGTTGTCAAGGCAAACTGCCGATCTGTCGACAGGGCCCAGCCGTGGCCGCGGGGAAGGGGCGGGTCGCCACCTCCGCCCGCCCCGCCCCGCGAACCGCCGCCCCGCCCCGAAACTTTACACAATGGTCCTTGTGTAAAACTGTCGGCCCTGGTACACTCCCGGGCGCCATGAA
>DASRZG010000439.1:0-21217 GCA_035686585.1 Phycisphaerae bacterium | reverse complement strand
TGAAGACCGAAGAGATACGACATTTTTCGGATGAGGAGCTGGCTTCGGAGTTGGACCGCCTTCGCCGGCACCTGTTCGACCTGCGCGCCCAGGCGGTGACCGAGAAGCTGGAAGACCCGTCGATGTTGCGAGGGGCCCGCGCGGACATCGCCCGGATCCTGACGGAGCGGCGGCAGCGGTCGGCCGCCTCGACGGACGAAGGGAAGGAGACGTAGTTGGCAGCCGAGACGACGCAGGCAGGCGAGGCCCCCAAGGCGGGCCGGGCGGAGCTGGTGGTGCAGAGCGGCGTGGTCGATTCGATCTGCGGGGCGAAGACCGTGCGGGTGGTGATGAACTCGCTGGTCAAGCACCCGCTGTACGGCAAGTACATCCGGCGGCGTTCGCGTCTGATGGTGCACGATGCGGACTCGCAGGCGAAAGTGGGCGACACGGTGGAGATCGCCGAGTGCCGCCCGGTCAGCAAGCGCAAGGCGTGGCGGCTGGTGCGGGTGGTGAAACATTCGACGTAGGCCCGCGGGCCGAAGACAGGGTGTGCCAGAGTGATTCAGCAGGAAACGAACCTCGACATCGCGGACAACACCGGGGCCAAGCGTGCCCGGTGCATCAAGGTGTTGGGCGGGTCGACCGCGCGGGGCCGGTTCACCCGGCGAACGGCGAGCGTCGGTGACGTGATCGTCTGCACCGTCAAGCGCGCCATGCCCGGCGGCCAGGTCAAGCAGAGCGAGATCGTCCGGTGCGTGGTGGTGCGGACCGCCTACCCGGTGCGGCGTCCCGACGGCAGCTACGTGCGGTTCGACCGCAGCGCCGCGGTGATCATCGACGCGGAAGGCAACCCCCGCGGGACCCGCATCTTCGGGGCGGTCGCCCGGGAGCTCCGGGAGAAAGGCTTCATGAAGATCGTTTCCCTGGCCTCGGAGGTGGTCTGACGGACATGGCACGGCACGTGAGAAAAGGCGACACCGTCATCGTCATCGCCGGCGATGACAAGGGAAAGACGGGAGAGGTCCTCCAGGTCGACACCAAGGTCGGAAAGGTCCTCGTCCAGGGCGTCAACCGGTCCTACCGGCACCTGCGCCCCTCCCGCAAGAACCCCCAGGGCGGCAGGATCCAGAAGGAAATGCCCATCAGCATCTCCAACGTCCTGCCGCTGGACCCCAAGACGAACCGGCCCACGCGTGTGGGATTCCGGATCAACGAGGCCGGTGAGAAAGAGCGGTACGCCAAGAAGTCGGGTGACGCGCTCCATGTTCTCCGGCCCAAGAAGTAACAGGAAGGTGCGCGGCGATGGTGGCCCGGTTGCTGGAACAATACAGGACGGACGTGATGCCGGCACTGAAGGAGGAGTTCGGCTTCCGGAACTCCATGGCGGTGCCGCGCCTGGTCAAGATCGTGATCTCGATGGGCCTGGGCCGGTTCGGCAAAGAAGACGAGCCGTTCGAGACCGCCGCCGCCGAGTTAGGGCGGATTTCCGGGCAGAAACCCGTGATCACGCGCGCCCGCAAGAGCGTCTCGAACTTCAAGCTCCGCGAGGGCATGAAGGTGGGCCTGATCGTGACCCTTCGCGGGGAGCGGATGTACGAGTTCCTCGACCGCCTGGTGTCCGTGGCGATCCCGCGGGTCCGCGACTTCCGCGGGCTCTCGCCCAGCGGGTTCGACGGGCGGGGCAGCTACAACATGGGACTGACCGAGCAGTCGGTCTTCCCCGAGGTGGATCCCGGCAAGGTGTCGTTCACCCAGGGCATGAATATCGCGATCGTGACCAGCGCCGACAAGGACGAGCACGCCCGCAGCCTGCTGGCTAGGCTGGGCATGCCGTTCCGCACCTGACGTGCAGAGGAGTCCATGGCGACCAAGGCACAGATAGCCAAGAGCAAGAAAACGCCCAAGTTCTCGACACGCAGTCGTACTCGCTGTGCGATCTGCGGCCGGCCGCGGGCCGTGTACCGCAAGTTCCGGATCTGCCGCATCTGCCTGCGGAGCCTTGCCAACCAGGGCAAGATTCCCGGCATGCGGAAGGCAAGCTGGTAAGGCGAAAGGACCATGAGTCTCTCCGACCCCATAGCCGACATGTTGACGCGGCTTCGTAACGGGCTTCGCAACAAGAGCGAGATCGTCACGGTTCGCGCCTCGGGCGTCTGCGCGGGCGTCGCCCAGGTCCTCAAGGACGAAGGATACATCGAGGACTTCAAGCCCGTCGACGACGGCAAGCAAGGCCTGCTCCGCGTGTATCTCCGCTACGGTCCCAGCGGCGAACGGATCGTCACCGAACTGAAGCGCGTCTCGCGTCCCGGGCGCCGGGTGTACTGCGGCGTGGAGGAGTTGCCCCGGCCCCTCGACGGGCTGGGCGTGGCCGTGATCTCCACCAGCCAGGGTGTGCTGTCCGACCGCCAGTGCCGCCATCGCAAGGTCGGCGGCGAGGTGCTGTGCACCGTTTGCTAGGAAACTCCGATGTCGCGCATAGGCAAACAACGGATCGAGGTGCCCGCGAACGTGAAGGTCGCCGTCCAGGCCCGGACCGTCCGCGTGGAGGGCCCCAAGGGCAAGTTGGAGTGGGCCCATCGCCCCGAGGTCTCCGTCGCCGTGGACGAGGCGGGCCGGACGGTCACCGTCACCCGCGACGGCGACGACCGGCTCAGCCGGGCCCTGCACGGGACCACCCGCGCCCTGATCGCCAACATGGTCGAGGGGTGCCTCAACGGCTACAGCCGGCGGCTGGAGATCTACGGCGTCGGCTACGGCGTGCAGGTCCAGGGCAGAAGGGTGATGCTGACGGTGGGCTATGCCCACCCGCGGGCGTTCGAGATTCCCGCTGGGACCGAGGTGACCGTGACGGCGCCCCAGGCCCGCGGCGAGAGCGAACCGGCCCGGTTCACCGTCTCCGGGCCGGACAAGCAGGCCGTGGGCGAATTGGCGGCGCGGCTCCGCAAGGCGCGCCCGCCCGAGCCGTACAAGGGCAAGGGCGTGCGCTACGCGGATGAGCACGTCCGCAGGAAGGCGGGCAAGGCCTTCGCTGGCGCCGGCGGCGTCTGAGAGGCCTGGGACGCACCATGGCGAGTTGAGCATGAAAACGAACGTGATCATCAAGGGTATTCGGCGTCAGCGGCGCAAGCGGCGTATCCGGCAGCGGATTACGGGCACCGCGGATCGGCCGAGGCTGACGGTGTTCCGGTCCAACAAGAACATCTACGCCCAGATCATCGACGATACCGCCGGCAGGACACTGACGTCGGCATCGAGCATGGACGAGGCCCTCAGGACCCATCTGCCTTCCGGAGGCAACCGGTCGGCGGCATTGGCGGTGGGGACCGCCCTGGCCGAGCGGGCGCAGGCCGCCGGCATCCGGCAGGTGGTCTTCGACCGCAGCGGGTATGCCTTCCACGGCAGAGTCAAAGAACTGGCCGAGGCCGCACGCAAAGGTGGGCTGGAGTTCTAGCCCCCGGCGGCCCCGGTGGATTCAGACGGGAGTGTGAATCTTGACGCGAGCGCAGCCAAGACGTGGCCGGGACGAATTCGAGGAGAGTCCCTTTGAAGATCACGTGGTGAAGATCTACCGCTGCGCCAAGGTGGTCAAGGGTGGCAGGAGGTTCCGCTTCGCCGCCCTGGTCGTCGTCGGCGACCGGCAGGGAACCGTCGGCATCGGCTACGGCAAGGCCAACCAGGTGCCCACGGCGGTCGAGAAGGGCATCAAGGAGGCGAACAAGAACCTGGTGAAGATCGACCTGGCGGGCAACACGATTCCGCACCGGATCGTCTGCCGCGCCGGCGCCTCGAAGCTGGTTATGGTCCCGGCCAGCGAGGGCACGGGCGTGATCGCGGGGGTGCACCTCCGCCCGCTGCTGGAGCTGGCGGGCGTGCGGGACGTGCTGACCAAGTCGATCGGCTCGGCCAACCCGAAGAACCTGCTGCGGGCCGGCCTGAGCGGGCTGGTAAGCATGCGGACGAGGGACGAGATTGCCGCCCTGCGTGGAGTGGAGCTGGAATGAACCTGGACGAGATCCTCTCGAAGGCGGGCCGGCACAAGGCGCGGAAGCGCCGCGGGCGCGGGCACGGATCGGGCAACGGCAAGACGTCGGGGCGCGGGCACAAAGGCGCCGGGCAGCGCGCCGGCACGACCGGGCGCATCGGCCATGAGGGCGGGCAGAACCCCGCCCTGATGCGGATCCCCAAGCGTGGATTCAACAACGTCAACTTCGCCACGACGTACCAGGTTGTTAACGTGTCCGACCTGGGGGTCTTCGACGACGGCGATCGGGTGGACCCGGTCGCGATGGCGGCGAAGGGCTTGGTCCGCGTGGGGGGCGGTCCTGTTAAGATGCTTGCGAACGGGGAGTTGACGAAAAAGTTGACCGTCGCGGCGCACGCCTTTTCGGCGGCGGCGGCGGAGAAGATCACCGGCGCCGGCGGCGGAGAAGATCACCGGCGCCGGCGGCGGCGTGGAGAAGCTGTAACTGTTAGCGAGAGCCTTCAGGCAATGGCATTGCGAGCGATCAGACTGATTGTGGGCATCGTGCTGGTGCTGGCGGCGATCTACGCCTGCATCCAGGCGATCGGCATGCTGGCCGGCGCGGGCGGGGGGGTTCCCGGCACGCTGGTCCTGCCGGTCGGGTTGGTCCTGGGCTCTTTGGCCTTGCTGGGGGGGTACTACTACTCGTTCTTCGTAACCAACGCTGTCTTCAAGGGTTTCCGGTTCATCCTGGGCGTGGTGGTGGGCATCCTGATCTACTTCCTCGTCACCGGCGGGCTGGTCGAGGCGATCGGCGTAGTCCGCGCCGAGACGTTCCAGGCGGGCAATCTCACCGCCCCCCTGGTCAAGATCGTGATCGCGATGGCGATCACGTTCGGGTTCTACTTCGCCACCATCGCCCCCACGGGCATCCGGAAGGTCCTGGAGAATATCTTCTCCATCCCCGAGCTGCTCAAGAAGCTGGCGTTCACGCTGGGACTGCTTTGCATCTACCGGATCGGGTTCCACATTCCGGTGCCCGGGCTCGACCAGAACGTCCTGAAGGAGATCATGCAGAAGCAGGAGCAGGGCGTCTTCGGCCAGGCCCTGGAGTACGTCGCCATGTTCACCGGCGGCAACCTGCAGCGATCGACGATCTTCGGCCTGGGGATCATGCCCTACATCTCCGCCTCCATCATCTTCCAGTTGCTGGTGGCGGTGGTGCCGGCGCTGGAGAAGCTCCAGAAGGAAGGCCAGGCCGGCTACAAGAAGATCCAGGAATACACCCGCTACGCCACGGTGGGCCTGTGCCTGCTGCAGGGGAGCTTCTGGATGCGATTCCTGCACAGCCAGGGCATGCTGTACCGCGACTACCAGGGCTCGATCAGCGTCATGCTGATGGGCGTGCTGGGGATGACCTGCGGGACCATCTTCCTGATGTGGCTGGGCGAGCAGATCGACGAGTACGGCATCGGCAACGGCATCAGCCTGATCATCATGGCCGGCATCGTCTCGCGCCTGCCGATCACCATCATGGAGCTGATCCGGCAGTCCTCGCTGAAGGTCACCAGCGCCGGCACCGGCGAGATCGGGCTGATCAAGATCATCTTCCTGATCGCCGCCTTCGTGTTCGTGGTGGCCGGGTCGATCCTGATCTGCCAGGCGCAGCGGCGCATCCCGATCCAGCAGGCCAAGCACACCCGCGGCCGGCGGGTCTTCGGCGGGCAGAGGCAGTACCTGCCCCTGCGGGTCAACCACGGCGGCGTGATGCCGATCATCTTCGCCTCCAGCCTGCTGATCTTCCCGTCGACGCTGTTCGCCTGGGTGGGTTCGAAGTACCACAATCCGGTGACGGTCGTGCTGGCGCAGGCGTTCCACTACGGCAGCGTGGTGTACAACATCACCTTCGTGGCAATGATCTTCTTCTTCGCGTTCTTCTGGACGACGGTCCAGTTCCGCCCCAAGGACATGTCCGACCAGTTGCGGGACTACGGCAGCTTCATCCCGGGCCTGCGCCCGGGCAAGCGGACGGCCGACTACCTGGAACGGGTCATGGAGCGGATCACGTATTGCGGCGCGGGCTTTCTGGCCCTGATCGCGGTGATCCCGCAGGCGGTCGCCGGCGCGATGGGGATTCCCTCGGGGATCGCCAGCTTCCTGGGCGGCACGGCCCTGCTGATCATGGTGGCGGTGGCGCTGGACCTGGTGCAGCGGATCGAGTCGAACCTGATCATGCGGAGCTACGGCGGGTTCCTGGGCGACGGCGGCGCCCGCATCAAGGGATCCCGGTGATGTGGAATCGAAACTTTGCGGGCCCGCGGGGCCCGCAGAGGCGCGTCCGTCGCCCGCGCGTCGCCGGCAGGGTTCGGCGGCAGGCGGGCGCGACATTCAAAAGTGATCGCGATGCCGGTGGGCCCGTGGCCCTCGGCCGGTCGGAGGCGGCCGCCTGACGTGGCGATAAAGCTCAAGAGCCAACGCGAGATTGAGCAGATGCGGCGCGCGGGCGCCGTGGTCCGGACGGTGCTGGACCGGCTGGCGGAGCTGGCCGCCCCGGGCGTGACGACCGCGGCGCTGGACGCCGAGGCCGAGCGGCTGACCGCCGAGTTGGGCGCCGCCCCGCTGTTCAAGGGCGTCCCCGGGCGCGGCGGGCCGTTCCCCGGGACGATCTGTGCCTCGATCAATCACGAGGTCGTGCACGGCATTCCCTCGGCGAGGCGGGTGATCGGCCCGGCGGACGCGGTGAGCATCGACTACGGGTGCCGCCTGGAAGGCTACTGCGGCGACGCCGCGTCCACGTTCGTGATGCCGGAGGCGCCCGAGCGGGTGCGGCAGTTGGTTTCGGCGACGCGGCGGGTGCTGGAGATGGCGATCGAGATGACGCGCCCGGGCGTGAGGTGGTCCGCGATCGCCGGCGCGATGCAGCACCACGCGGAGAGTCTCGGTTTCAGCGTGGTCCGCCAGTTCGTCGGGCACGGCATCGGAAGAGACATGTGGGAAGACCCGAAGGTCCCCAACTTCGTCAGCCCGGAACTGCTGGCGAGGGACATCGTACTGGAAGAAGGGCTGGTCATCGCGGTGGAGCCTATGATCAACATGGGCACCCCGGACGTCGTGATGGAGTCCGACGGCTGGACCGTGGTGACCAAGGACGGCAAGCCGTCCGCCCATTTTGAGCACACGCTGGCCGTGACCGCCGACGGCGTGGACGTGTTGACCGACTGACCGGCGGCGGGCAGGCAGGGCCATGAAAGTCAAGAGTTCGGTAAGACGACGTTGCGAGAACTGCCACATCGTACGACGGAAGGGCGTGGTGCGGGTGATCTGCACCAACCCCAAGCACAAGCAGCGCCAGGGCTGAGCCGGCGCGGGAAAGGGCCATTGTCATGCCGCGTATCGTGGGTGTTGACATTCCGAACGACAAGCCGGCGTTTATCTCGTTGCGGTATATCTACGGCATCGGCCCGAAGTTGGCCAAGGACGTCTGCACGAAGGCGAACATCGATCCGGCGGTCCGCGCGGGCAAGCTGACCGAGGAGGAGCTCAGCCGGATCGCCTCGGTCCTGGAGGCGGACCACGTCATCGAAGGCCAGCTTCGCCGCCAACTCCAGCAGAACATCGCCCGGTTGCGGGACATACAATGCTACCGGGGCTTGCGGCACCGCCGGGGCCTGCCCGTTCGCGGGCAGCGGACCAAGACCAACGCGCGGACGCGGAAGGGCCCGCGCAAGACGGTCGCCGGCAAGAAATCGGTCAAGGAGATGCGGTAGCCCGCGGGAGCGAACATGGCGACTACGAAGCGAAAAGTGCGGCGGTCCCTGGCCAAGGCGATCGTCCACGTCCGAGCGACGTTCAACAACACGCTGGTGACCTTCACCGACACCGGCGGAAACGTGATCGCCCAGGCGTCGGCCGGGACGGTGGGGTTCAAGGGCTCGCGGAAGAGCACCCCCTTCGCCGCCCAGCGCGCCGCCGAGCAGGCGGCCTACAAGGCCAAGCGGATGGGCGTGACGGAGGTGGAGGTGCGGGTGAACGGACCGGGCTCCGGCCGGGAAAGCGCCGTGACCGCCCTCCAGGGCGCCGGCATGCGCGTGTCGACCATCGAGGACGTCACGCCCATTCCCCACAACGGGTGCCGGCCCCGGAAGAAGCGACGCGTCTAGGTACCTGGCCAGGACAGGAGTGCAGGCGAGACTATGGGACGTTACACGGGACCATCATGCAGGCTGTGCCGAAGGCAGGGCATCAAGCTGATGCTCAAGGGCGCCCGGTGTGAGACCGCCAAGTGCCCGATGGAGAGGCAGTGGCGGTCCAACCCGCCCGGGATGCACAGTTGGCGCCGAGGCCGGCCGAGCGAGTACGGTGTCCGACTGCGCGAGAAGCAGAAGGTCAAGCGGTTCTACGGCATCTACGAGCGGCAGTTCATGCGGTACTTCCAGGAAGCGGCGCGGCTTCGCGGCAACACCGGCGCGCACCTGCTGAGCCTGCTGGAGCGCCGCCTGGACAACGTCGTGTACAAGCTGGGCTTCGCGCCCTCCCGGGCGGCGGCGCGGATGACGATCACCCACGGGCACATGTACATCAACGGGCGGCGGATGAACGTGCCGAGCTACATGGTCCGGACCGGGGACAAGATCTCCGTCAAGCCCTCGGACAAGGCCCAGAACCTCGTCCGCCAGCGGCTCGAGGAGCTCGGCGAGCCCCAGATGCAGAACTGGTTGAGCCTCGACATGACCAAGCTGGAAGGATCGGTCTTGGCCATGCCCACCCGGGATGACGTGACCATCCCGGTGGAAGAGAACCTTATCGTCGAGATGTGCAGCCGATAGGGAACCGGGAAGTTGCTCGGAAACCTTCGAACGCTTATACGGAGGCAAAGGTAAATGCGAATACGGTGGCGCGGCCTGGAACTGCCGACGCGGGTTGTCTCGGAAACGGAGACGTCCACGCCCACGTACGGGCGGTTCATCATCGAGCCGTTCGAGCGGGGATTCGGGACGACGGTGGGCAACTCGCTCAGGCGCATCCTGCTTTCCTCTCTGGAAGGCGCGGCGGTGAGCAGCATCAAGATCGCCGGCGTGGAGCACGAGTTCACGTCCATTCCCGGCGTGATGGAGGATGTCACCGACATCGTCCTGAACGTCAAGACCCTCATTGTCAAGAGCCACGCCGACGAGCCCAAGACGATGAGCGTGCACGGCGCGGTCGCCGGGCCCATCACGGCCGATCGGATCGAGGCGGACCCCGCCGTCGAGATCATCAACCGCGACCTGGTGCTGGCGACCCTCTCTGACAACCGCCCGTTCGACATGGAGATGGTCGTCGATACCGGGCGGGGGTTCGTCCCCGCCGAGGAGATGATCAACCCCGACGTCGACCAGGAGTTCGGGCGCATCCACATCGACGCGGCCTTCTCCCCCGTCACGCGCGTCCGATACAGCACCGAGGACACCCGCGTCGGGCAGCGGACCAACTACGACCGGCTCATCCTCGAAATCTGGACCAACGGCACCGTCATGCCCGAGATGGCCATGGTCGAGGCCGCCAAGATCCTCCGCAAGCACCTGAACCCCTTCGTGCAGTACTTCGAGCTGGGCGAGACCATCGTCGACGCCGGGCAGGGGGAGGCCGAGGCGGAGGTGGACGCCGAGCTCAACCGCAAGCTCAACATGAGCATCCACGAGCTGGAGCTCAGCGTCCGCGCCAACAACTGCCTCGATTCGGCCAAGATCCGCAGCTTCGGCAATACCTCTCTGCGGGAGGTCAAGCGGAAGCTGGCCGACCTGGGCCTGTCGCTGGGCATGAACGTGGAGGCGCCCTCCTCGGGAGAGCCGTCGGAAGGATTGGAATAGGGTTCCCCTCCCGCGCCCCCCGCGCGCGGAAGAGCCGGGGAACCCCATCGCGAGCAGAAGGTCGTACTATGCGTCATCGCAACGCCGGAAGACATCTCAGCCGGACCTCCTCCCACCGGAAGGCCCTGCGCCGAAACATGGTCGCCTCGCTGTTCGAGCACGGCGCGGTCCGGACCACCCCCGCCAAGGCCAAGGAGGTCCGCCGGTTCGCCGAGAAGCTGATCACCATCGCCCGCGAGGGGTCGCTGCACGCGCGCCGACGGGTGATCGCCCTGATGGGCGACCGGAACATGGCCGACAAGGAAAACCAGCACGAATTGGCCGATCAGACCGTCGTCCAGAAGCTCTTCGACGACATCGCGCCGCGCTACGCCGACCGGCCCGGGGGATACACCCGGCTGATCCGGCTGCCCGAGCGGCGGATCGGCGACAGCGGCGAACAGGTCCTGCTCCAACTGGTCGAGCAGGTCGCCGCCGGCGGGGAGGCGGGGCCCGTCGCCTCACGCAGGAAGAAACGCGCCGCCAAGCGGGCCGAAGCCGTCCGGGCGTCCGTTCAGGCCCAGGAGGCCGAGGCGCCCGCCGGCGAGGAGCCGCCGGCGCAGGCGGAGGGCGAACCCCCCGCAGAGGAAGAAGCGTCCGAGGCCGCCGAGGGCGGCGGGGGCGAGGACGAGGCCAAACAGTAGAAGCCGGTCTTCGGACCCAATGCGCTGACGGCCCGGCGTATCCCGTCGGGCCCGTCTGTTAAGAGGGGTTTGACATGACATCGGATCCGGACTGCATCTTCTGCAGGATCGCGGCCGGGGAGATCCCCTGTGCCCGACTGCTCGCCGAGGAGGCGGCGATCGCCTTTCTGGACATCGGCCCGCTCGCCCGCGGGCACGTGCTGCTGATCCCCCGCGAGCACTACGTCACGCTCGAGGAGATGCCCGCCGCCGTCGCCGCCGGGATGCTGGCCCATCTGCCGGCCCTGGCCGCGGCCGTGCGGAAGGCGACCGGCTGCCAGGGCTACAACGTGCTGCAGAACAACGGCATCGTCGCCCACCAGGTGGTCCCGCACGTGCATTTTCACATTATCCCGCGCGACCCGGGCGACGAGTTCCACTTCAACTGGCCCGCCGGCAGCTACGCCCCCGGCCAGATCGAACGGGTCGCCGAGGCGATCCGCCGGGAGCTTGGGGGTACCGCGTAAACCGCGGAGTTCGCGGAGGACGCGGAGAGTTAACGGCTTGATCAGGAATCTGTTGCAGGCCTTTCGGGCACGGAAGCAGCGTGGGGGTCTCGCAGGGAGGCGATGTGCGAGGAGAGCGATCGAATGGGAACCTCGGCGCCGCCGGCGTTCTCCGCGGTGGACGGGAGGCCGGCGGCGGCGATGGAAGGAGAGATGCACCATGGCATTACTCAAAACGGCAGCATGGGTACTGGTGGCGGGGGCCCTGGCGGCGGGGCCGCTGGCGTGCGGCAACAGCGCGCCGCCCGCCGAGAAGCCCGCTCCGCTGGGGAAGGTCCCGGTGATCATCGAGACCTCCATGGGCACGATGGAGGTCGAGCTGGACGGCGACAAGGCGCCGATCACGGTGGCCAACTTCCTCCGCTACGTGGACGAGGGGTCTTATGACGGCACGATCTTCCACCGCGTGATCTCGGGCTTCATGATCCAGGGTGGCGGGTTCAGGCCGGACATGTCCGAAAAGCCCACCCACGCGCCCATCAAGAACGAGGCCGGCAATGGCGTGACCAACGACCGGGGCACCATCGCGATGGCCCGGACGGGTGTGGTGGACAGCGCCACGGCCCAGTTCTACATCAACGTCGCCGATAACCGCAACCTGAACCATCGCGACAATACCAAGGACGGCTACGGCTACGCGGTCTTCGGCAAGGTGATCAAGGGGATGGCCGTCGCCGACGCGATCGTGGCCGTTCCCACCGAGACCGTCGGGGGGATGGAGAACGTGCCCGTGAAGCCCGTGAAGATCATCAGCATCCGCCGCGTCCCCGCCGCCATGGCGCCGGCTTCCGCGCCAAAGACCGGCAACGGCGGGTGAGGACCAGGTGGCACACGTTGTGGACCTGAGCTGTCGGGAAGGTCTTCGAGGGGCCGCTTGGGGGCTGGCGTGGGCGTTGGCGAAACCGCAAGCGGGCTGAAAGGAGCAGCAAAGGCCATGGTCGTAATGGAGACAAGCAAGGGCACCGTGAAGATCGAGCTGGACGCCGACAAGGCGCCCCTAACCGTCGAGAGTTTCCTGGCATACGTGGATGGGGGGTTCTACGACGGCACGATCTTCCACCGCGTGATCTCGGGCTTCATGATCCAGGGCGGAGGGTTCGCCGCGGACATGAAGCAGAAGGGCACCCGCCCGCCCATCCGGAACGAGGCGGGCAACGGGCTGAGGAACCGCCGGGGCACGATCGCCATGGCGCGGACGAACGTGGTGGACAGCGCCACGTCGCAGTTCTTCATCAACGTCGCCGACAACGGGTCCCTGGATCACACCGACGAGACGCCGCGGGGCTTCGGCTACGCGGTGTTCGGCAGGGTGGTCGAGGGGATGGACGTGGTGGACGCGATCGTGGGCGTTCCCACGGCCACGGTGGGCGGGCACCAGGACGTCCCGACCGAGGCGGTGACCATCGTCCGCATCCGCCGGGCCGAGGCCGGTTAGCGCTTGCGGAGGTGCCCCCGGCGGCATAGAATGCGCTTAGCTGCCGGGGAGTGGGCCGGTTTCTGTGGCCGCCGAAGCGGTGCCGGGACGGGAGCGGAACGGACATCCATGGACTGGACGGCACTGGCACAACAGATCGTGGTCACCGTGTACACCATCGCCCTGGCGCTGGTGTGCCTGTACGGGTTCCACCGCTACGCGCTGGTGTATCTGTACTACCGCCACCGTCGCCAGGCCCCCCATCCCCCCGGGCGGTTCGAGGACCTGCCCCGCGTCACCATCCAGTTGCCGATGTACAACGAACGGTTCGTCGCCCGGCGGATCATCGAGCAGACGTGCCGGATCGACTGGCCCCTCGACCGGCTCCAGATACAGGTCCTCGACGACAGCATGGACCAGACCACGGAGATCGCCTCCGCCGCGGTCGCCCGGGCCGCGGCGGGCGGGTTCGACATCGAATACATCCACCGCGACAACCGCACCGGCTTCAAGGCCGGGGCGCTCGAAAACGGCCTGCGGACCGCCACCGGCGAGTTCGTGACCATCTTCGACGCCGACTTCATCCCGCCGCCGCCGTTCCTCCGTGAGTGCATCGACCACTTCACCGACCCCGCCGTCTGCGCGGTGCAGACCCGATGGGAGCACCTCAACCGGGACGATTCGCTGCTGACCCGCAGCCAGGCGATCTATCTCGACGGGCACTTCGCCATCGAGCACGTCGCCCGCAACCGCAGCGGGCGGTTCATGGCCTTCAACGGCACCGCCGGCACCTGGCGCAAGGCGGCCATCGCGGACGCGGGGGGCTGGCACCACGACACCCTCACCGAGGACATGGACTTGTCCTACCGGGCGCAGATCCGCGGGTGGAAGTTCGTCTTTCTGTCCGAGCAGACCACCCCGGCCGAGCTGCCCCCGGAGATGAGCGCCTTCAAGGCCCAGCAGTTCCGCTGGACCAAGGGCGGCGCCCAGACCGCCATCAAGATGCTCCCGCGCATCCTGCTGTCCAAGGTCCCCCTCAAGGCCAAGGTCGAGTCGTTCTTCCACTTGACCTGCTTCTGCGTCCACGCGTGCGTGGTCGTCCTGGCGTCGCTGCTGATGCCCCTGCTGCTGATCCGGCACGCCCAGGGTGGAGAATACGCCACCTGGCGGATGGCGGCGGACATGGCGGTGTTCAGCCTGGGCACCATCTCCGCCAGCGTCTTCTACGTCGCCAGCCAGTACGAGCTGTTCGGCGACTGGCGGACGGTGCTCAAGTACCTCCCCTTCCTGATGGCCCTGGGCGTGGGCGTCAGCCTGTCCAACACCAAGGCCCTGCTGGAGGCGCTGTTCGGAAAGCCCAGCGAGTTCGTCCGGACCCCCAAGTACGGGCAGGGCCGAAACCGAGGCGACTGCGACCCCGCGCGCCGGCGCAAGCGGGACCTTCTGCCCTGGCTGGAGATGCTCTTCGGCCTCTACATGGCGGGCTCGGCCGCCTACTGCGTCGTCCAGCCGGCGATGCTGATGGCGGCGCCCTTCCTGCTCATCTTCGCCGTGGGGTTCTTCTACGTGTCGATCCTGTCCTTCCGCTCCCGCGCCGCCCGCGCGGCCAAGCCCGCCCCCGAAACCACCCGCTGATCCGGAGGGCCTGCGGATCCGTTATGAACCGCGGAGGACGCGGAGATCGCGGAGACAAGCGGAGAATCGGGGCCCCCGAAGGGGTGGTCGACACGGTTACGCGTCTTCCGCCCAACCGTGCCGGCTACAGGTCTGGGAGTTCTCCCCCGCAGGCAACCACGGAAGCTGAACGCGAACGTCGAGGCCCCGGCACTTCGACATTCGAGATTCATTATTCGACATTCGTTATTCGCTGTTTCCTCCGGCTCCCGGCTCCCGGTTCCCTGTTCCCGGTTCCGGCCTTCGCCGCCTACGGCACCTGGCCCTCGAACTTCTCGATGCGCACGTCCCAGCCCTCGCGGCGGGGCGGGGTGGGCAACTCGAACGTGCCGGTGGGGAACTCCTTGGGCGTGGCGATCGTCTTGCGGTCGAAGACCACCGTCGAGATGTTCCCCGACTTGTCCACCGCCACAATCTTGACCGGCAGGCCCAGCCGGCGGTCCACCCACATCTCGATCCACCGAACGGTCAGGTCTGGCTCGTGGCGGGGGCGCGTGACGAGTTTGATGTAGTCCGTCTCCGGCAGGTCGTCCTTGGCCGGCGCACGGGTGGTCGGGACGAAGTACTCGATCACCGTCGCGGCCTTCTGCCCGAAGGGCATGGGGAAGGGCCCCCGGCCCAGCTCCAGGGCGTTGACCCGCTTGCCCGGGGCGGCCACCTGGTAGCGGGTGAACTGCTTGGTCCGCTCCTTCCGCACCGTCAGCCACGACCCGTCGAAGACGTAGTCTTCCGACACGCGCGTCCTCGGCCCGCCGCTCTGGCGGCGCGTGTCGAAGTGAATCCGGAACCGCGCGGGCTCGGTCGCGTTGCCCGCCTGGTAGTAGACCTTCCCGGTGAACTCCTCCCGGTCGCCCGCCTCGATCATGTCCACGCGGTAGTCCAGGTCCGCCATGATGTTGGGGTATTTCGTTCCCGCCGCCTCCAGGCGATTGAGGACGGCCATCGTGGCCGCGTCGACTGCCGGAGCGGTGGCCGCGGGCTGCGAGGCGGCGGGCTGCGAGGCGGCGGGCTGGGTGGCCGGGCCCGCGGCGCACAGGGCCGCCCCCAGCAGGACCAGCAATGAGGTTCGTGTTCGCATGGATAGCTCCCGTTGTTCTCCCAGTTGCTTCATAGTACACCCTGTCCGGCCACATCTCCAGCCGGCGGCGTCCGGCCCCTCATCCGCCGGACCAGCTTCGCCACCGCCCACGCCAGCGCCACGCCCAACAGCAGCACCACCATCACCCATCCCTGCGGGCCCAGGGCGAAGGTGACCGCGGCGATGGCGGCGTACCGGACCCACCGGCCCAGGAAGTTGGCCAGCGCGAACCGGCGGAGCGGATAACGGTACGACACCGCCAGAAGCCGGACCATGTCCACCGGGATCGGGATCAGGTTGAACGCCGCCACCAGCACGAACGGCCTGCGGGAGAACCACCTCTCGGCCTTGTGGTAGAACCGGGTGTGCCGGATCCGCGCCGCCGACTTGCTGCGGAGGATCCAGGTGAACAGGTGGTAGTCGTGGACGTTGGCGATCATCGACGCCATGGCCCCGACGGTGGCGACGACCAGCGTCGTCGGCCAGAGGCCCTCGGCGATGTGGAACTGCCGCATCGCCAGCATCGACACCAGCCAGCCGGTGTTCAGCGGCAGGATCGTGCAGGCGATGGACAGGTACACCGTGTAGATCAGCAGCTTCAGCGCGGTGTGCTCGGCCGTCAGGAAGAACTGCCGCGGCGCGGTGAACAGGTCGGTCCATTCGTGCCCGAGGCGGTGGAGCTTGACCACCACGGCCGTGATCAGCGCCGCCAGGTAGCCGAGGTAGGCGGCCATCCACCAGCGGATGCGGAGCCCGTCGGGGCCCAGGTGCCGCCGGCTTCGGGCGAGCTCATGCGTCTTGACCAACGATTCTTCCATCGCGCATCGTCACGATTCGATCGGCCTCGGCCGCCACGTGGGCGGCGTGCGTTATCATCAGTATCGTCTGTTGCTTGGCCGTGTTCGCCCACCGGAGCATTTCCAGCAGGCCCTGCTGGTTGGCGGAATCGAGGCTGCCGGTGGGCTCGTCCGCCAGGAGCAGCTCGGGCGTGCCCGCCAGGGCCCGCGCCACCGCCACCCGCTGCTGCTGGCCGATGGACATCTGCGCCGGCTTCCGCCGCGCCGCGGCCGCCACGCCCAGCGATTCCAGCAGTGCCGCGACGGCCTCGTCGCCGTCACCGGCCCCCCGGATCCGCAGGCTCAGGCGTATGTTATCGTATCCGCTCAGCACGCTGATCAGGTTGAACCGCTGGAAGATGAAGCCGATCCGCTCACGCCGCACCCGCGCCCGATCGGCCTCGCCCAGCCCGCTCACCTCGCGCCCGCCGATCCACACCTGGCCCTCGTCGGGCGCCGCCATCAGCCCCAGCACGTGAAGCAGCGTGCTCTTGCCGCATCCGCTGGGGCCCATCACCGCCAGGAACTCCCCGCGGGCCACCCGCAGGTCCAGCCCGCGGAGCACGTGCTCCCGCGCCGGGGGCCGGCCGAAAGACTTGTGAAGGCCCCGCGCCTCCAGGATGCATTCAGACTCTTCCATACCCGATTCCGCCGGGCCCGTGCAAGCGCCGCCTCGCCGTCACTCCAGGTTGATCGCCTCGCACACGTCCACCCGGATCGCGCACCAGGCCGGGTACACCGACGCCGCCACCCCGCCGATCACGGCCACGCACACGCCCGTGACAATCCAACCGGCCGAGATCGCCACGGTCAGAAACGGCCTGGCCGCCTCGATCAGCGCCGCGGCCGGAAACGACAGGGCGATCCCCCCCGCCGCCCCGCAGGCGGTCAGGATCAGCGACTCGCACGTCACCTGCGCCAGCACGAACCGCCGGGTCGCGCCCATCGACCGCAGGATGGCGATTTCGCGCGTCCGCTGGATCACGGCCGTGTACAGCGTCACCAGCACGAACAGGAACGCCACGATCAGGGTGATCGTGTTGGCGGCGTCCACGTACACGAACATGATCCCGAACTGGTCCATCAGGATCGCCCGGAACCGCCCCAGCGGCACCGCCGACAGCCGGCGCGTGCCCTCGACCGCCCGAATCGCCGCCGGCTCGTCCACCCCGCGCCCCAGCGAGGCGAACAGGAACGTCACCCGGTGCGGATCGCCCCCCAGCCACTGCGCCGTCGCCAGCGGGACGAACGCCCGCACCATCGCCCCCTCCCGCGCGATGCCCACCACCGTGAACGTATGCCCCGCCGTCCGCACCTTCGAGCCCACCGCCAGGGCGGCCGCGCGGGCCAGGCGCGAATCCACCACCATCTCCAGCCCGCCCCGCTCGCCCAACTCCTCCGGGGTGATGTCGATCACCTCGTCGTCGTCGGCCGGGGCCGACAGCCGCCCCTCCAGCCAGTCGGCGAAGGCGTTCCTGGGGTCGAAGACCCGCCCGGCCTGGAGCTTCCCGCCCGACAGCAGCCGCCCCAGGTGCCCGGGCGCGACTCCCACCACGTTGTGCTCCTGGCCCGCGATTCGCCACCGATGCACGTACACCGGGACCACGCTGTCGAACACCCGGACCCCGCCGTCGGCCAGCTCCGTGACCCGCTCCACCTCCCGCGGGCCCATCAGGCCCTGACGCGCGGTCACCAGGTTCTCCCCGACCTGCGCGGGACGGACGATCAGGTCCGCGTCGACCACCTCCCAGCGATCGGCGACCTCCTGGAGCGATCCGCGGCTCAGGCCCGCCAGCGTCACCAGCATCGCCACGGCGATGGCGACGCCCAGCGCGCTGAGGCCGCTGCGGACCTTGTGATGCAAGATGTTCGCCAGAGGCAGCGGTATCATCGAGACCCGATTGTAGATGCCCGCCAGGGCAATGCAAACAGCCGATTGCCGCCGCGGCGGGCGGTTTCGAGCAACCTCCCGCCCTGGCGCGGGTTGCACTTGACAGGCGGCGCCCGCCCGCGAATCGGCGCGGCCGTCCGCCCCGGCGCTGGTATCCTCGTGGAAGCCATGACCAACCACCGGCTGCGACATCCCGGCCTGCTGACCGCGGCGGCCATCCTCCTGGCCGCCGGCGCCGCCGGCGCGCAGGGCTGGTGGAACCCCCAATGGCCGTACCGCCGGATGCTGACCGTGCCGCCCACGCCGGCCTCGACACTGCCCGGCGACGAGGTGGCTGTGGTCACCATGCTCACCGCCGGCCTGGTCGGCCCGGGCGGCGCCGACATCCGCGTCGTCACCGCCAACAACACGCTGCTCGCCTCCCGGGTCCTGATGATGGGCCCAGGCGACCGCGTGACCGTCGCCTTCGCCCTCCGGCCGGGCACCACCGCCTACGGCCTGTATTTCGGCCACCCCACCCCGCCCAAGAACCCGCCCGTGCCCGACCTCGACATCCGCCGCGGTCTCTTGCTGGAGACGTGGGCCTACGCCGGCGGGCCGATCACGACGTTCGAGCAGGTCCAGGCCACCCTCCAACGCGCCCGCCAGCTCATCGGCAGGGAATTCCGCGACACCGTTTTCCTCGGCCACAACCCCTTCGGGCCCCAGGACCGCCTGTGCAGCCTGTTCACCGGCCACATCGTCTGCCCCGAGGCGGGCCAGTACACCTTCGCCACCGCCAGCCGGGACGCCTCCTTCCTGACGGTCGACGGCAAGCTGGTCGTCTCCAACGGCGGGCGGCACGGCCCCCAGCGCCGCGCGACCAACACCGGCAAGATCAACCTGACCAAGGGCCTGCACGAGCTGAAGGTCTACCACGTCACCCCCGGCGGCGATCCGGTCATCATGGCTGCCTGGCAGCCCCCCGGCGGCGACCGCCTCTGGACGATCCCCGACGACGCCTTCGCCCCCGTCCGCGTCGCCGACCCCGGCGTGCTCACGCAGTACGGCGGGGGGCTCCAGGCCGATTTCCTCTCCATCCACGCCGGGGAGAGCTTCATGGACGATCAGTACTTCCAGCGGCACACCTTTCGGGCGGACGCCGCCGGAACGGCCCCCAAGCCGACGTTCCGCTGGGACTTCGGCGACGGCCAGACCGCCGAAGGCGTCGACGTCCAGCACGTCTACCTCCGCGACGGGCTCTACAAGGTCACGCTGACCGCCAAGCAAGGCACGCAGACGGTCAAGCGGTCCAACCGCATCGTCGTCACCAGGCCGTGGGATCAGGTGACCGTCAACCGGCTCGATCCGGTGGCCGAGCACGCCCGGATCGTCGCCGGGTATGACTTCGGCGCCTCCGATCCCGCCGACATCGCCCCGGCCATCGAACTGTTGGAGCGGGCACGGAAGCCCAAGGACGTCCTGCGGGCGGGGGACGCCCTGGTGAAGTGGGACTCCGCCCCGGCGGCCGTGCTGGCCAGGGCCATGCCCATCTACGCCAAGGCGCTCGTCGAGGCCGGCGACCCCGCCCGCGCCGTCGCCTCGCTGGTCAAGTCGGCCGGGATGGACAAGGACCCCGCCGTCGCCGCCGACCTGACCGTCCGGGCCGGCCGGACCGCCCTGGAGGCGGGCGAGACGGACAAGGCCCTGGGCCTGTTCAATGAGGCCATCCGCCGATATTCCGCCCTGACGACCGCCCCCGCCATTCGGGAGGCCCGCATCGGCATCGGCGACGTCTGGCGGGTCCGCGCCGACCTTCCCAAGGCCGCCCAGGCCTACGAATCGGCCGGGACGCTGCTGACGTCCACCTTCGAAAAGTCGGCCGTCAGGAAGGGCGACCTGTCGCGCCACGCCGAGGACTACATCCGCCAAGGCCAGCTCACCGACGCGGAGGACTTCCTGGTCACGCTGGAGTACGAGTTCCCCGCCGAGAGGCTGGAGGGCTTCTCGACGCTGCTGTGGGTGCGGTTGGAGCTGGCCCGGAAGCGCCCCGCCGCCGCCGCCGCCGCCGCCGAGTCCCTCGTCCGCGTCAACCCGCGAAGCAACTATGCCCCCGAGCTGCTGATGAAAGCGGCCGAGGCCTACGCCGCCCAGCGCCAAGACGCCCTCGCCCGCCAGACCTTCCAGCGCGTCATCGACGGCTACCCCGAATCCCCCCTCGCCGCCGACGCCCGCAAGAAGCTCGCTAAGCCCTGAATCCATCCAAGCCGGCACGAAGGCGAGACTTACGCGCGGGGGCCGGGTTTGAGCACGTGGCAAGCACGCGCAGCCGAACGGGGCGGGGGCAACTGTGTGATAGAGGAGGCCGGGTTGTGCGATGGCGGCTTTGGGCAGCGTGGTTGGCTCTCTCTTGCGGGGCGGCGTGGTCGGCGGAGGTGGAACCGGCGCCGGCAAGCCGGCCGGCGGCGGCGGCCGCGGTACTGCTGTCGGAAAGCAGCTTCTGGCGGAAGCAGTACACGTTCTTCCCGCCGCAGGTGTCGCTTCAGGCGGCGGGGGCCGCGGGCATGGACACCGGCGCGGCGGCGCGGGCCAAGGCCATCGAACGCCACTTCTGGCCGGGGCTTCAAACCCCGCCCCCGCCGCCGGGATGGACGGGGACGGACTTTGACGACCGCGACTGGCTCCTGCGGCGAGGCAGAGACCTGACCAATAACCCGCGGCGCCGCCCGAAATATGTGAGTGATACCTCCGTCTTCCATCGGGGGACGGACGGCTTCGTGAAGGAGATCGGGCTGATCTGCCAGCGAGGCCGGTTCCACGTCGCCGACAGGTCGAAGGTGCGGAAGCTGACGCTCTCCCTCACGCATCGCGGCGGGTTCGTGGCCTGCCTGAACGGCACGGAGATCGCCCGCGGGGCCATGCCGGCCGGGCAGATCGCGCCGGACACCCCGGCCGCCGACTACCCGCTCGAATCCTTCTTCTCGCTGGAGAGCATCGCCTCGAAGAAGTACGCGGGCTTCGACTACCACCTGTCCGTCGACTCCCCCCAGTGGAGCGCGTCCGTTCCACACGGCGTGCTTTCGCATGCGCCCGAACCCTCCGCCAGGAACGTCAGGGCGCATGCGGAGACACAATGTCGAGCGATGTGCGCGCGCCCCCATGCGCGTTTAGCCGCGACCCGCAGGGGAGCGCGTCCGCTCCACACCGCGTGCTTCCGCATGCGCCCGGACTCTCCGCCGGGAATGTCAAGGCGCATGCGGAGACACAATGTCGAGCGATGTGCGCGCGCCCCCATGCGCGTTTAGCCGCGACCCGCAGGGGAGCG
>DASRZG010000438.1:0-7769 GCA_035686585.1 Phycisphaerae bacterium | reverse complement strand
TGGCACCCAGGGCTGGCCAGGTCGGATGTTCCCGGTGCCATGGTCAGGCGTCGTTTGCCTGACCATGCAGGAGATTCCGTGCGGCGAGCCCCGCATGGTTACGCGGACAACGCGTAACCATGGCACCCAGGGCTGGCCAGGTCGGATGTTCCGGGTCCGGGTGCCATGGTCAGGCGTCGTTCGCCTGACCATGCAGGACGTTCCGTGCGGCCAGACCCGCATGGTTACGCGGACAACGCGTAACCATGGCACCCAGGCCCGGCCAGGTCGGATGGTCCGGGTGCCATGGTCAGGCGTCGTTTGCCTGACCATGCAGGACGTTCCGTGCGGCCAGACCCGCATGGTTACGCAGACAACGCGTAACCATGGCACCCAGGGCTGGCAGGCAGCGCATGGTCACGCAAACAGCGCGTGACCATGGCACCCGGACCTGTGGAGTCAACAGCATGCCGGACGATCGTGACATCCGGATCCTCCGCGGCTTGGCCGGTCAGGTCGCCGGGATCGCCGCCAAGGACGTGCAGGACCGCCGGCGCGACCTGTGGAGCCGGCACAACAGCCTCCAGCCCACCCGGCCGCTGGTGTACGTCCGCTGCTTCGCCTGCAAACAGGAAATCCCCGAGGTCGGCGACCTCCAGTGCGCGGACCCGTTCTTCCGGCGGTTCGAGGACACGCTTCGGCAGATGATCTTCCAGGACCGGCTCGGCGACGACTTCATCATCGAGCCGTGGATCGCCGTCCCGGCCGTCTATTCCGCCCACACCGGCCCGGGCCGCTGGGGGCCCGAGATCCGCCACTCCGCCCGCACGGCCGATCGCGGCTCCTGGGCGTTCGAGCCCGCCATCAAGGACGAAGCCGACCTGGCCAGGCTCGTGCCGCCCCGCCACGCCATCGACGAGCGGGCCACCCAGCGCGACGCCGGCCGCCTCCACGAGGCCATCGGCGACCTCCTGACCGTCTGCGTCGACCGCGTGCCGTACTTCCGCCAGTGGCAGCAGGACATCTCCACCGACGTGGCGCAACTGGTGGGCCTGGAGCCGTTCATGCTCGCCATGGTCGACCGGCCCGAGTGGCTGCACCGGCTGCTGGCGTTCATGCGCGACGGCATCCTCCGCGTCCACGAACAGGCCGAACAGGCCGGCGACTGGGGGCTGTGCAACCACATCAACCAGTCCATGCCCTACGCCCTGGAGCTGCCCCGCCCCGCCGCCGACGGGCACGGCACGCCGCGCAGCCAACTGTGGACGTTCATGGCCTCCCAGGAGACCACGCTGGTCTCCCCGGCCATGTTCGAGGAATTCATCCTCCAGTATCAGATCCCCATCACCGCCCCGTTCGGCCTCAGCGCCTACGGGTGCTGCGAGAACCTCACGCGCAAGATCGACGTGCTGCGGAAGATCCCCAACCTCCGCCGGATCGCCGCCACCCCCTGGGCGGACCTGGCCTCCTGCGTCGAGCAGATTGGGACCGACTACGTCATAAGCTGGCGTCCCAGCCCGGCCGAGATGATCTGCCGCGGCTTCGACCCGGCCCGCGTCCGCCGGCTCATCCGCGAAGGCCTGGACACCTGCCGCGGCACCCACGTGGACATCTGCCTCAAGGACGTCGAGACCATCGCCTCCAGGCCGGACAACCTGATCGAATGGACGAGGATTGTGATGGGAATGGTGGAGGAATATGGGGGGTAGGCACAGGGTTGGGGGGATTGACCCCCGGCCACGAGGGCCGGGGGCGAAATAGAGGCCCGGGGGCGAAATAGGGCACACGTCCGAAAGGAAAGGGATATGGAGTACCGAAAGCTGGGGCGCAGCGGCGTGCGGGTGAGCGAAATCGCTTTGGGAAGCTGGTTGACCTACGGGCGGAGCGTGGACGCCCAGGGCGCCAAGGCGGTCATCCGGCGGGCGTATGAGCTGGGGATCAACTACTTCGACACGGCCAACGTCTACGCGGGCGGCGAGGCGGAGCGGATCGTGGGCGAGGCCCTCACCGAGATGCCGCGCGACCGGATCGTCCTGGCGACCAAGGTATTCTTCCCGATGGGCGAGCATCCCAACCAATCCGGCCTGTCGCGCAAGCACGTCCTCGAGCAGATCGACGGCTCGCTGGGGCGGCTGGGCGTGGACTACGTGGACATCTACTTCGCCCACCGCTTCGACGAGGACACCCCGCTGGACGAGACGCTGCGGGCCTTCGACGACCTCGTGCGGGCGGGCAAGGTCCTGTACGTCGGCGTCAGTGAGTGGTCGGCCAACCAGATGATGGAGGCCCACGCCCTCTCCGAGCGGATGGGCCTGGACCTGATCGTGGTCAACCAGCCGTCGTACAACATGCTGCGGCGGAACATCGAGAAGGACGTCCTCCCCACCTGCCGCAAGCTCGGCATCGGCCAGGTGGTCTTCAGCCCGCTGGCCCAGGGGGTGCTGACCGGCAAGTACTCCGGCGGGAAGACCCCCGCCGGCACCCGGGGCGCCGACCCGGAGGGGGAGGGCCGCTTCATGGGCGCCCACCTCAACGAGGACACCCTCGCCCGCGTGGATCGCCTCGCGCCGATCGCCGCCGACCTGGGCATGACCATGCCCCAACTGGCCCTGGCGTGGTGCCTCCGCCAGGACAACGTCGCCAGCGTCATCTGCGGCGCCAAGACGCCCGAGCAGATCGCCGACAACGCCGGCGCATCCGGAAAGACCATCCCGCCCGACGCGCTGCGGAAGATCGACGACATCCTGAGCTAGGCGCGCGGACGCCCTCGCTGTCACGGGGGTGACACCTCCCGGCCCCCGCGGGGCGAGACAAATCCCGCTCATTCCGTAAGGTCATGCGGCAGAACGCCATACGGGAGATCCCCGCAGCCGCCAATCCGGCGGCAGCCGATGGCGGAATCGTATACTGCACCCGGTGAAGTCATCGGCCGCACCGCACGGCCGAGGGCGGGGAGAGTTGGAGGAGCGTAAGATGAACAGATCTGCCCCCCGCCGCCGCCCCGCCGGCGATAACCCCGACAGTGTCCGCTTCGAGCCCCTCGAAAACCGGCTGTTGCTGTCCGGCGACGTGACGGCCATGATCTCCGACGATGGCAATCTCATGCTCACCGGCGACAGCCGGGACAACGCCATCGTCATCGACAAGGTCGGGGCCGGCGTCGACGAGATCCGGATCCTCTCGGGCGGCGACGGCTCGACCACCATCAACGGCCAGGCCGGGCCGGTGATCCTCTCCGGCCTCACGGGCGACGTGCACGCCAAGATGGACAAGGGCGACGATTCCGTGACGGTCAGCGGCGCCGCCCTTCCGGGCAGCCTGATGATCGACGGCGGAGACGGCGACAACACCGTCCTGCTGAGCGCCGCCAGCGTGGCGGGCGAACTGCACGTCAAGAACGGCAGGGGCGCGCAGAGCACGTCCCTGACCAGCAGCACCGTGGCGGGACTGGCCAAGATCGACAGCCGGGACGGGTATAGCGCCGTCAGCCTGAGCATGTCCAACGTCGGCGGGAACCTGTTCGTCAAGGGCCGCAACGGTGACGGGGCGGTCGGCCTGATCCTCTCCGGCGTCGGCGGGCACCTGAAGGTGCTGCACGGCAACGGCGACCTGTCCGTCTCGGCCGCGATGAGCTCGGTCGGCGAGAGGCTCCAGGTCCTCACGAAGAAGGGCTTCGACCAGGTGTACCTGCAGAGCTACGTCACCATCGGCGGGAACGTGGACCTGAACCTCGGTGACGGCGGCAGCCAGGTGGTGCTGTTCCAGGCCACCGTGGGCGGGCAGCTGCGGGTCCGGGCCGACCGGGGCGCCGACCAGGTCCGGCTGACCACGGCCACCGTCGCCGGCGACATCCGGATCGACACGGGCGGCAGCGCCGACGACGTCGACCTCCTCGACCTGACCGCCGGGGCGGGCGTGAAGGTCGGCACGGGGGCGGGCAACGACACCGTGGACGTCGAAACCGGCGGCCTGGCGTCCGGGCCCAGGACCGCCATCGCCGGTCTGCTGAGCGTCGACACCTCCGACGGCAACGACACGATCACCATCGGCGTCGCCGGCCAGGACGGCAACTCCGCCGACCTCAACGGCGGGGTGAAGATCGACGGCGGCAAGGGCGACGACACGCTCGACTGGGACGACCACGGCAACACCGTCACCGGCCCCACGCTGGTGTCGGACATGGAGACGATCGCCTGACCGGCGCCGCCACACGCGGCGCGGACGTTGCGGCAGGGCGAGCAACCGGCCTCCTCGCGGGGCCTCCAAGGCGTGAGCCGTTCCGCGAGCCGCCGGTGGCTCGCCCTGCTTTCCATGCCCGCCGCCGCCCTCCGCCGTCGGAACGTTGGGGCGGCGGGGAAGACCATCCCCGACGATGCGCTGCAGAAGATCGACCAGATCCTCGGTTGAGCGTCGCGCTCTGGAAACCCAAAAGCCCACGGATCGCTATCCGTGGGCTTTTCTCTCCTAACGGAACGATCATCCGGGAGACGGGTTTGCATTGACGAGGAACGAAGGAGACCAAACGTGATCCGTCCGATTCTCGTCAGTGCAGTCCTGTTGGGGCTGAGCGTACCCGCCTCGGCGCTGGAGATCCCCCTGACCGTCACCGAGCCGGCGGGCGTCGCCCGGCAGGGAGAGCCGATCAGCGGGGGAATTCCCCTGCCGCCGGGGAAGGTCGCCAAGGGACAGGCCTTCGCCGTCCGCACCGCGGACGGGCGCGAGCTGCCCTGCCAGGCGCTGCCGCTGGTGGTCGATCCCGACGGGTCCCTGCGGTGGGTGCTGGTGGACTTCCAGGACGACCTGGCCGCCGGCGGCACAAACCGCTACGTCCTGGCGACCGCCGAATCCCCCGCCAAACCCAAGCGATCCCTCCAGGTCACCGATGGCCCCGATGGGGTGACGGTGGACACCGGCCCCGTGCAGTGGACGATCTCCCGGACGGCGCCGTTCGGGCTGTTCTCTGCCGTCCGCGCCGGCGGCAAGGACGTGATCCAGGGCGGCAGCGTCACCTACACGGACGGCCTGACGGGGACGACGTATCCCGCGGGCGTGCCGGAGTTCGTCAAGGTCGAGTACGCCGGGCCGATGCGGGCGACGGTGGCGGTGCGGGGGCCGTTCGTCGGCGACAAGGCCAACCGCTTCCAGTACGTCGCCCGGGTCACCGCCTGGGCGGGCAGCAGCCGGGTGCACGTGAAGTACTCGCTGGCCAACAGCAACCCGGACCACTACTGCTTCCGGACGGTCAAGGCCTCGCGGATCGCCCTGAAGCTGGCGGGCAAGACGACGGGGACGGTCCTGGGCGGATCCAAGGCCGTGCAGGCGGGGGCGGAGTCGGAGCTGACCCAGACGCTGCTGCCCCGTGCCGCCGGCGGCGCCAAGGCATCGGCCGGCGGGAAGGAGCTGTGGTCGTCCGCCGGCGCCGCCGACCAGGCCGACGGATGGATCGCCGCCCAAACGGCCGGCGGGGCCGTGTGGGCGTGCGACCTGTATTTCGTCGACGACCCCGCCCGGCGTCTGGCGGTGGCGGACGGGTCGCTGATCCTGGAAGGCGTGATGGAGCGCCCCGCCGCCCAGGCGACCGCCAAGGACAGGCCCTATGACGGCACGGCCCGCTTCCTGTACGACTGCTCGCACCTGTCCAGCCAGTACGTAATCGACTTCGCCGCCGGGGCCGATCCGGCCCGGCTTTCCGCGGCCGCCAAGCAGGCGAGGTACCGGCCTCACCTGTTCGCCCCGCCGGCGTGGTACCTCTATGAGACCGACGCCCTGCCGCTGGGCCGGTTCGGCACCCAGGCGGACGAGATGGCCTGCTACGACCGGTGGGGCTGGAAGTACGACCCCGCCCGGGCGCCCAAGGCCCCGTCGCAGAGGCGGACGTACGGGCGGTTCTTCCGCGGTACGGACGCCCATTACACCCCGGAGGAGGACGCCCTCGATCAGATGCTGATCATGTACATGCGGACCGGCAGCAGGGCGTACCTGGAGAACGCCCTGAGCTGGGCCAATTACGCCATGGACCTGTACGCCTGGCGGACCGACGGGTGGCGATGGCGAGACGGCGGGGTGTGGTGGCAGACGGGGCCCAAGGGCAACCGCCCCCAGCGCCCCGCCGACCCGGTCACCGGCACGCGCGAGCGGGTCCCCGCCACCTGGGCCAAGGAGTTCCGCCCGCCCTGGACGGCGGAGATGGTCCGCGACAGCTACTTCCTGGGCGACTCGAAGAGCTGCTACTGCCACAACTGGAACCAGGGCCTGCTGGCGTGGTACTGCCTCACCGGCGACCGGGACGCGGTGGACGCCGCCGTCGACCGCGTCGAGCAGGACGTGGACACCGTCCGCCGCGCCCGTGGGTACGTACCCGGCAAGGCCGACGATTTCAGCCGGGACTTTAACCGCTCCTCCTACAACGTCCACGCCGCGCGGATGATCCTGCCGCAGGACGAGTTCATCCGCGAGGCGAGCGACTACTTCGCGGCCGTGTACCTGAAGCGGCCCACCCCCGAGCCGCGGGGGCTGGTCAACGCCGCCAAGGGCTGGCGCGGCGATCTGCGCGGGGGGCTGGAGGGCTGGGTGGGCAAGCAGGGCCTGGAGGCCCTGAAGGCCGGCGGCAACGTCCTGGACGAGAAGACCGGCAGGCTGACCGACCCGCGGACGGGCAAGAGCTGGCCGATCCTGGTGGCGCCGCACACCTGGATGTTCCCGCCGATGTCGCGGGCGATGGACCTGTACTACCGCCTGACGGGCGATGAGGACGCGATGGACTGGACCATCGCCTATGGGCAGGCCGCGGCGAGGCTGCTGTACCAGCCGCACGGCAACCTCAGCTACGAGCGGATGCTGGCGGACTTCCCCGCCCGCGGCGTGGCCAAGGATTACGCCACGTGGGCGTCGGGGCCCGATAACCCGTGGGCCGAGGGGATCCGGCTGTCGGGCTTCCTGGCGCGGTTCCACCCCGACGTGTGCGCCCGGGCGTACGCCCTGTGCGGCGAGCCGTTCCTGCGGAAGCGGGCGCAGGACTTCTGGGCCGGCGGCAGCCACCGCGGCTACAACACCACGTCCATGATGCCCATGGACCGCGTCGGCATGTGGGTGGACTACCACAGCGACCACGACGGGCAGACGGACTTCATCGGCAGGACCTTCTACGTCTGGGCCCACCCCCGCGCCGACACGGCCGCCCCGGCGGCGGTGAAGGACCTGAAGGTGACGGTCCGCGGGGACTCGGCGACGGTGCAATTCACCGCCCCCGCCGACGCGGGCGGGAAGGTGGCCCGCTACCAGCTCAAGTGCTCCGACCGGCCCATCGTGGACTACGAGGCCTTTCTGGCGGCATACAACGGCTGCCAGGACGAGAAGGTATGCAACTGGTGGATGGCGGTGAACCTGCCAGGCGAGCCCGCCCCCAAGGGAGCGGGGGCGGCCGAGTCGTTCACCGTCACCGGCGTCCCCGCCGGCGCGAAGTACTTCGCGCTTCGCGCATTTGATGCCTCCGACAACCGCGCCCCGCTGAGCAACGTGGCGCGGGGACAATAAAGCCCACGGATGGCGATCCGTGGGCTTCTTGTCGGTCGTCGCTCAGTCCGACTTTCTGGTCGCGGACTCCGGGCGGACGACCTTCATGCTCCGGTTGGGATCGGCGGTCTTGACCTGGAATGCCGCGGCGGCGGATGAGATCGTGCCGGTGGCCAGCTTCCGGCTGGTACCATCCGGGCCCGGGGCCTCGGCGCGTTTGGCCGTGAAGACGGCCTTGACCGCCCACGCCCCGTCGCCCAGCACCGACGAAAGCGGCA
>DASRZG010000437.1:0-3177 GCA_035686585.1 Phycisphaerae bacterium | reverse complement strand
CCGATCCATGCCCTTCCCACCGGGTGTAGTGGCTCCGCGCAAGCAAAAGGTTACAACAATCGCAGGAAAGGAACGTGTGCACGGATTCTGACAACAGATACCCAGACTACTGCCCCGATCCTTTCGCCTTCCGCCACCCGCCTGCCCGATGTCAGAGTTGCCGCCGGTGCGCTGCTGGCCTAGAAATGGTCGACGGCGTAGTGATAGTGCGGGGCGGGGGGGAACATCTGTTCCAGGGCTTCGAGATCCGCCTTCGATCCTCTGGCGATGCCTTCGGCGGCGAGCGATGCGGCGCGGCGATAGCCGTAGATCAACTGCGCCAGCGCCCACTGCGGCAGGGCCACGCCCCTTGCCCCCTTGCGGGGCTTGCCGGCCGACATCTTCCCGCCCGACCATCGCAGGGCGGCGTCGTCCAGGTTCGTCCGGAGGGTCAGGCGGCCGGTCCCGCTCATGCGCGACCCCAGCAGGGGGGCGAGCTTGCTCAGGGCGCCGGCCACGTGGATCATCCGCACCATGGCCCCGCCGTCCCTGCGGTAGTCGATCTCTTTGTGCAGCCCGTAGGGCCGGCAGAAGCTCATGAACGCGTCATCCTCGGGCAGCAGGAAACGGATCTTCTCCTGGCGCGCCGCCCAGACGAGGTTGGTCACGGCGCGGAGGACGGCGCCGAACGCGGCCGGCGTGGCGAACCCGGCCTCGATGACGGTCACTTCTCGGCCCGGGTCGTAGACGAAGTACGCCGCCGGGCGCCCGCGGCGGTCGAGCCCGACCCTCGCGACGGCCTTGGAGCCAAAATGGACGCCCTTGCGGAACGGGATCCAGCGTCCGGGGTCGCGGCGGATGACCCCGGTGCGGCCGGCGTTGTTGCGATGGTACATCTTCAGGACGGCCCGCAGGTGGGCGGCGGAGAAGTGGACGAACCTCAGGTCCCCGCCCGGCGCGCGTTCGGCGTCGCGGACGGCCATCGTGTGCGACACGCCGGGGAACGCCTCCGCGTAGCCGTACTTGGGATAGTAGTCGGCGATCCCGTACAGCATCGTCACGTCGACCCCTTCGCGGCGCATCCATCGCAGCGAGTTTTCCATCACTCGCCGCGAGTATCCCTTGAAGCGGTGCTTCTCGTGCGTTCCCACGTAAGCGACGCCGCCCATCCGCAACGTCAGCGGGCCGATCTGCTGCTCGAAGTCGATCACCCGGCACCAGCTCACCTTCTGACCGTCGACCATCAGCGACAGGTCGTGGGCGTGCGGATCGCCGCTGATCTGGATGTCGGAGTCGACCGGCCGGTCGAGGTCCTCGCGGCCGCCGGCGGACGGGACCGTCAGCCTCGACGGCAAGGCGATCCTCCGCCTCGTCTGGCCAACGTCCGCAGCACGGGTCTGCCGAGACCTGGATCTTCGGGCTCCGCCCATACGTTTCTCCTTTCGCCGGCGTCGCGCCGGCAGCTCCCCGCCGTTCTGCCCATTCCGCAGGGGGACCATGGTACTGTGCGCGGGTGGACAGGTCCACCCGGGCGCAGCCGCTTCTTGGGGCGCCGCCCGGGACGGACACGGGAGGCGGAAGTTGGCCCTTTTGATGAACCGTGGCGTCGAGTACGATGGACCCCGCGCGTGGAAGCAGTTCTCATCGCCCGGGTCGCTTTCAAGAGGCATCGACATAGGCGGGACGACCAACCATGCACGACATTCTGATCAAGAACGGACGCGTGATCGATCCGGCCAACGGGCGGGACGAGGTGGCGGACGTGGCGATCGCCCGGGGGCGAATCGCCGGGGTCCGCAAGCGGATCGCCGCCAAGGCCAAGCAGACCATCAACGCCAGGGGCAGGATCGTCTGCCCGGGCCTGATCGACCTGCACGTGCACTGCCGCGAGCCGGGGCACGAGGAGGAGGAGACGATTGCGACGGCGGCGGCAGCGGCCGTCGCGGGCGGGTTCACCACGCTCTGCGCCATGCCGAACACCCACCCCCCGCTGGACAACGAGACGGCCGTCCAGCAGGTGATTCGCCGCGGGATCGAGGCCGGCCTCGCCCGCGTCCTGCCGATCGGGTGCATCACCAAGGGGCGGGAGGGCAAGGAGCTGTCGGAGATGGCCCAGATGGTCGAGGCCGGGGCCGTCGCCTTCACCGACGACGGCGACGGGGTCGCCTCATCGGTCATCATGCAGCGGGCGCTGCAGTACGCGGGCATGCTGGGCGTCCCGCTGATGCAGCACTGCCAAGACCCGGACCTGATGACGGGGGTGATGAACTCGGGCGCCGTGGCGGTGAGGCTGGGACTGGGCGGGATCGCGGCGTCGGGCGAGCAGATCATGCTCCGCCGCGACCTCGAACTCATCGAGCGGACCGCGGCGCCCTGTCACGTCCTGCACGTGTCCAGCGCCGGCAGCGTCGAGCTGATCCGCCAGGCGAAGGCCGCCGGGCTGCCCGTCACCGCCGAGGCCACGCCGCACCATCTCCTGCTGACCGACGCGGCCTGCATGACCTACGACCCGAACTACAAGATGAACCCCCCGCTGCGTTCGGCCGCCGACGTGGAGGCCCTCCGCAGAGGCGTGGCGGACGGCACGATCGACGTGCTGGCGACCGACCACGCCCCGCACTCGAAGGAGGAGAAGGAGAAGGAGTTCGCCCTGGCCCCGTTCGGGATCGTCTCGCTGGAATGCGCGGTGGGGCTGTACGCGCGGGCGCTGATCGACACGGGCCTGCTGGACTGGGGCGGGCTGATCGCCCGGATGACGACGGGCCCGGCGGCGGTGATCCAGCGCCCGCTCGGGACCCTTTCGGTCGGGGCGGACGCGGACGTGACCGTCATCGACCCCGACGCGCCGTGGACGGTGGACGTCAATGCCTTCGTTTCCAAGGCCCGCAACTGCCCCTACGACGGATGGCAGCTTGCGGCGCGGCCGGTGACGACCATCGTCGCCGGCAAGATCAAGTTCAACCGCTCCTAGCCCTGCCGCCCGGCCGTGGCGGCACGGCGGGAGCGTTGGGGGTTGAAACGGACAAAACGACCCTTGCGTGAGCGTCGGCGGCGGTGTAGCATCAAGGTATGGTCCCATTGGGACCGGCCGAGAACGGATCGAACGCAGGATTCCAGGCGCCCATGTCACTCGCGGATCGCAGGAAACACAAGCGGTACCCGCTCGAGTGCCCCGTCACGCTGCTGGCGGGCAATGGC
>DASRZG010000436.1:0-3801 GCA_035686585.1 Phycisphaerae bacterium | reverse complement strand
AGGCTGCTTGCAGCCTGTGCGGGAAGGAGCCGCGATCTCGACCCACGGTCCAGCCTCCTGCCCCCACGGGCTGCAAGCAGCCCGTGGCACCCATTCCCGGGTCCATGGCTCCGCCCGGGTGCCACAGGCTGCTTGCAGCCTGTGCGGGAAGCAGCCGGGATCTCAACCCAATGATCCAGCCCCCTGCCCCACGGGCTGCAAGCAGCCCGTGGCAGCCCGTGGCACCCATTCCCGGGTCCATGGCTCCGCCCGGGTGCCACAACGGGACGTGCCGGCACGTGCCTGGGTCCGTAACCCCCCGCTTCCGCTGGGGGGCTACGGGTCCTGCGGGTGTCAAATAATCGTGGAAAACAGCGTCCGTCCCTCTTTTCCCTGTTTTCGCGGGCCCATGGCTCCGCCCGGGTGCCACAGGCTGCTTGCAGCCTGTGCGGGAAGGAGCCGCGATCTCGACCCACGGTCCAGCCTCCTGCCCCACGGGCTGCAAGCAGCCCGTGGCACCCATTCCCACCTCCCCATCCCCCGCGCCCGACCCAGTCGGCACGGCCGGAGGGGCCTGTTTACACGCCCGCGGAGGTCCGGGCCTGTGAATCCACCCAACAGACTTTTTCACAAGGAGTTATTGGCTGTTTACAGCAACGGCACGGCAGGCGATTTGTGAACAGATGTAAACACGCCGCGCCGCGAGGCCCGGACCGGTTTGCCATCGCTGTCCACTTCGCCCGGCTCGGTCGAGATGACGGAGGAGGCTGTTCACACCTGCCTGTCGGCACGCCCGGTCCGTCGCCGCCGGGCTTGCTGAACGCCTCCGGCTGACGCTGTCGGTCCCACGGAATCTCCTCTTGCGCCCACTTGACAGGAAGAACGGCACGGGTATCATCGCCGGTGGAGAGACAAATCGTTTCCTCGTTTCTGGGACACAGAGGGTATGAAAATGAAATGGATTTCTATCGTCGCCGTGATCGCCGCGGTGGCCCTGGTCGGATGCCAGGCCAAAGGTCCGCAAACCAAGGAGCTGGCCGTGACCGAGACCAGGTCGTTGGAGGACCTGTCGCCGGACCCGGCCGCCGACACGTCTTCCGGGGACACGCTGCCGCCGATCTACTCTGACCGGACGGGCGGGCTCACCGGCCCCCTTCCCAACCCGCCGACGGATCTGACCCCGCCACCGGCGCCGGGGCCGCGGACGCACACCGTCCAGAAGAACGACACCCTGTGGTCGCTGGCGGTGCGGTACCTCGGCGACGGGCAGCGGTGGCGCGAGATCGCCTCGGCCAACCCGGGCCTCAAGCCCAGCGCCATGCCGGTCGGCACCAAGCTGCTGATCCCGGAGAAGTAGCCCCACGTTGGGCGCGTTGACCCTCGACACGCCGGTCCAGTACGTCAAAGGCGTCGGCCCGCGCCGGGCCGAGCAGTTGGCCGGACTGGGCCTACGGACGGTCGAGGATCTCCTGCTGTACTTCCCCCGCCGGTTCAACCTGCGCCGGCAGGCCCAGCCCATCGACACGCTGATGGGCGACGAGCCAGCCGCCACGGTCGCCGGGGTGGTCGGGGAGACCGAGTACCGCACCCACGCCCGCATGCCCTGGTTCGGCGCCGGCCTGGACGACGGCACGGGCTGGGTCGTCCTGAAGTGGTTCCACGGGGAATACCTCCGAAACCGTATCCGCCCCGGAATGCACCTGGCCGTCAGCGGGAAGGTCAGCGTCTACAAGGAGACGCTCCAGTTCGTCAACCCGCGCTACGAGGTGCTGTGGGACCCCGAGGGCGCCAAGCTCGACGCCGACGAGCTGCTGCCGGTCTACCCCGCCTCCGGGCAGATGCCCTCCCACGTGATCGCCCGGGTCATCCGGAATGTCCTGCCGGCCGCCGACGGGCTGCTGCGGCGGTGGTTCGACGCCGATTACCTCGCCCGGCGCGAGCTGATGGACCGCCCCGCCGCCGTCGCCGCCATGCACAAGCCCGAGGACAAGGACCACTGGGCCCGCGCACGCCGCCGCATGGCCTACGACGAGTTCCTGCTCATGCAGTTGGGCATTGCCATCCAGCGAAGCCGCAGCGTCCACAGGCCCGCCTGGCCGCTGCCGGCCGGGGCGGAGGTCGACCGGCGAATCCGGGCGCGTTTTCCCTTCCCCCTGACCGCCGCCCAGGACCGCGCGGTGGCCCAGATCGCCGCCGACATCGCCCGCCCCCGCCCCATGAACCGGCTGCTCCAGGGCGACGTGGGCTCGGGCAAGACCGTCGTGGCCCTGTACGCCGCCCTCGCCGCCGTCGCCCACGGCAAGCAGGCGGCCGTCATGGCGCCGACCGAGATCCTCGCGCGCCAACACTACGGCAAGATCCGCCAATACCTCGACGGCTCGCGGGTGCGGACCGCCCTGCTGGTTGGCGCGCAGACCGCCTCCGAGCGGGCGAGGACCCTCGACGCCGTCGCCGCCGGAGAGGTGGACGTGGTCGTCGGCACGCACGCCCTGATCACGCCGGAGGTCCGGTTCGCCCGGCTGGCCCTGGCGGTGGTGGACGAGCAGCACAAGTTCGGCGTCGCCCAGCGGGTGGGCTTGCGGGCCAAGGGGCACGCGCCGCACTGTCTGGTGATGACGGCGACGCCCATCCCGCGGACGCTGGCGCTGACCGTCTTCGGCGACCTGGACGTCTCGACCATCGACGAGCTTCCCCCCGGGCGGGGGCGGACGGAAACGCGCTGCGTGGACCGATCCCGGTTTGACGAGGTCCTCGCCTTCGTCGAGCAGCGCCTGGCGGCCGGGCAACAGGCGTACTTCGTGTATCCCCTCGTGAACGAATCGGCGAACAGCCAGCTTTCCGCCGCCCAGACCGCGTTCGAGGAGCTCGCCCGGGAGCACTTCGCCGACTACGAGGTGGGGCTGATCCACGGGCAGATGCCCACCGACGCGCAGCAGGCGGTGATGGCGAAGTTCGCCGCGGGCGCCATCCGCGTGCTGGCGGCCAGCACGGTGGTGGAGGTGGGCCTGGACGTGCCCAACGCCAACGTGATGGTGATCATCAACGCCGAGCGCTTCGGCCTGGCACAACTGCACCAGCTCCGCGGGCGGGTCGGGCGCGGGGCCGAGGACGCCGTCTGCATCCTGGTGGCGGCGGCGGCCAGGAACCCCGTCGCGGCCGAGAGGCTCCGCGTGCTGACCGAGACCGGCGACGGGTTCAAGATCGCCGAGGCGGACCTTCGCCTGCGGGGGCCCGGGGAGTTCTTCGGCACGCGCCAGCACGGCCTGCCGGAGCTGCGGGTGGGCGATCTGATCGAGGACCACGACCTGCTCCGCATGGCCCGGCGGGACGCCTTCGCCATCGTCGAGGAGGACCCGGACCTGTCCGCCCCCGCCCACCAGGTGCTCCGCGCGGAACTCGCCAAGGTGTACGGTGACCGGCTCGCGCTGATCGCGGGCGTTTAGCGGCGGTCGGCACGACCGCCTTCAAGGTCGCCGTACCGGCGACCGCTAAACTGTGATCGGGACGTACCGTCCGTCAACCGCCCCGGGTTCCTTTGTTCCTGTTTCCCGGTTCCTCATGTGACATTGTCTACTCCGGTGTCAGTGAACGAGCGTGGGGAACCTCGACGGAGGAGAACCGATCCGTCAGACCGATCGCGGGGGTTTGACCCCCTCCATCGCACGTGATAGCATGTCCCTTCCGAACCGCGTGGAACCGATCATGATGGGAGCGTCCCTTGAGCAGGTTTGACGAAACGATCGCCGGACTGAAGTACAACGCCGACGGGCTGATCCCGGCCGTGGTGGTGGACCAGGCGGACAAGGCCGTGCTGATGATGGC
>DASRZG010000435.1:0-11417 GCA_035686585.1 Phycisphaerae bacterium | reverse complement strand
ATGGAAACAGCGTATAGTTGCATCTAAGACTTTGTCTAAGAATATCTTACACGCGACGACGGGGTGTTTACATTTCGGAGTTTTGTAAACAGTCCGTAGACGCCTGCCGATCATGGATGGGGGGTGCAGGCGTCTGGTTCGGATACGAGGCGGGCAGGGTCCGGCCTGTCCCGCCTTCGCGAAACCGCGAGCGGTCGTTCACTGCCGCGGCAGGCCCGCCATCTTGTAGCCCGGCCCGACGGTGTAGAGCCGGTTGGGCCGGTCGGGGTTGCGGTGCGAGGCGACGACCTCGCCGACGAAGATGATGTGGTCGCCCGCCTCCATCTCGCCGGCGAGCCGGCACTCGAAATTAGCGACCGCGTCGGCCAGCAGGACCGAGTCGATCTCGGCGGCCGGGATGGTGGCGGCGCCCGATTCGGCCAGCTTGGCGGTGTCCCTGCCGCTCTTGGTCCCGAAGAGCATCGTCTGGTCCCGCTGGCCCTCGGAGGGGAAGGCGATCACGAACTCCCCCGCCGACCGGATCGCCTCCATCGACCAGCGGGGCTTGCCCACCGCGATCGCCATCATGGGCGGGGTGCCCGAGACGATCATCGTCCAGCCCAGCGTGATGGGGTTGTGGTTGCCCTTGGAGTCCCTGGCGATGGCGATGACGATCTGCTCGGGGTACTTGGTGGCAACGGCGTCGGCGTAGTCGGCCCGTTCCTGCATGAGATGGTCTCCTTTGTCGCCCGATGGACGGGTTGTACACGGCGGGGGCGGAGGGGGCAATGGTCGGGGGGAGTTCGAGGTTCGGAGATCGAAGTTCGAAGAAGGTGGGAGGTCGGTTCGGGGTTCGCGGAAAGACGTCAACGACGCCGAACGGCAAGCCGCCCGGCTTGCCTCTTGGCGCTGTTTGAGGAGTCTGTCTGCCCTTCCTCCACCGGGTGAAGGATGGGTGGACCTCCGTTAGATCTGCTCAACGAACACCTCCCCGTCGCGGGTGGTGGCGACGATGTCGGCCTCGAGCACCTTGGGTGGGACGGCGCCGAGGCCGCCGGGGGCCATGACGGTCGAGGCCATCATCACGTACAGGTCATTACGGGCGTGGAGATAGCCCAGGGACTTGAGCCCCTCGTAGTGAAGCGTGCCTTTCAGGGACGTCATGGTCACGTCCACCTGCCCGACAAGGTCCTCGGCCAGGCGGACGACGATTCGCCCGGAATCGGTCGCCAGCCGCGCCCGGTCGCCGGCGGCGTGGGCCGCCTTGGTCAGACGGGTGGCGCCGAAGACGTTGCGGATGTCCACCTCGCCGGCCATGTCGGCGGCGTCGATCTCCAGCCAGTTGGCGTCGATCCACGCGCCGCCGGTGACGTGGCGGAGCGTCGCCGTCCGGATCCGATCGGGGAACTCGCCACGCTTGTACTGCCAGTCGCGGTCGTCGCCGCCGGCCAGGCCGTAGTAGACCTGCGCGAACCGTCCGCGGATGTCACGTGCCTCCTGGGCGATCGAATCGAACAGGCGGACGTCCCCGTCCACGCCGGCCAGCTCCGCCTCCAGGACGCCGACGAGGTTCAGGCTGGACCGGAGACCCTCTGCCCGGATTCGCGTTCCCGCGCCACTGTGGCCGGCTATCACGGTCACCCCCACACCGGCTGGAACCGCCAGGGTCAGGTACGCCCGACCCACCGAGCCGTGGCTGCGTTCCGGGCCGCCCCAGTTGGGGGAGAACACCCGGCCCAGTTCCTCACACTGCCGGCCGCGGGAGACGATGAGGTCCTCCATCTTCTCCCTGCCGACGGTGATACGCCCGGCCTGCCGGAAGGAAGCGCGCAGGGCGCGGACCATGTCGGGATTGTCGCGGGGCAGGTCGTCGTACACGCCGCCGAAGTCGGCCGATCGCCAGGATCCGTCGTCGAGGGTCCGGGCGTTGCCCTTGACCCACTCGGCTCCGGACACGGCGAACCCCGTCAGATTGCCCTCCCGGTCTGTGTTGGTCCCCCCCAGCCACTGGCAGGAATGCGGGCCCGTCTCCAGCCAGTCGTCGACGCGGTCGCAGCGGACCTGGATCGTCTCGACGCTGGCCCGGGCCTGCTCCGCGCTGAAGCCCGCCGAGGCCTTGCTGCCCGTCAGCACCACCTCCGCGCCGCCCGTGTGGCAGATCTCCACGTCCGACGGCACAGCCAGGAAAACCACCACGTTCTCGCAGCCCTCGGCCGGGAGGGTCTCGTGGACCTCCTCGGTCGCGATTTTGCAGATCGCCTCTTCCACCTTCTTCCGCGTCTCGGAACGTCCCATGACGTCTATCCCTTCTGCCGCCGGGGCCAGGGCCCGCTTCAGCCGTCCCTTCGCCAGGCGCAGGCGGCCGGTGACAGTCGAGACGGACAGGCCCGTGTGGGCGGCAATCCGTTTGTGCGACCAATGTTGCAGGTAACGCAGCAGGACCAGCTCGCGGTACTTGACCGGCAGCGATTCGATCGCCTCGGTCACGTCGGAGCGTGTCTCCTGCTGCCCGTGAAGCCGGCAGGACGCCGCCGCCATACCCGCCTCGTCGTCGGCCATCTGCGCCACGTGCCGCCGCCGGCGCTGCCGGCTTCGCAGCCAGTCCAGCGCCCGCCGGCGGACGATCGCCCGCAGCCACGGGCCGAAGCGACCGTCGTCGCGGAGCTGGCCCAGCTTGCAGAACGCGATGACGAAGGCGTCCTGCACGACGTCCATCACGTCATGGACGTCGGGAACGCAGCCGGCGGCCGCCGCCGCGGCGGCGTGCTCGTGCAGGCGGACCAGCTCCGAAAAGGCCTGCCGATCGCCCGCGCGCGCCCGGGCCACCAGGGCCGCTTCCGCCGATCCGTTGTTGTCGGCCAACGCGTCTTCCATGGAAGCGAGTGTATCGCCGGGCTTGTCCGGCTTCATCCTCTAGACGCCGGCGAGGGAGGAGATCGAAAAGGGAGAGTGATTTCCTTGTGGGGAGGGATGGGAGGTCGAGCGATCTGTCGCGCCAGCGAGGAAGGCAGGAAAACCCGGCTGAAAACCTAAGTTTTTGGGCCCCATGGAAGTCCGTTCTGATGCGCCGGTTGAAGCAACCCGCACCGGCGGAGCAGGTCGCCGACAGGGCCGCGGGTCGGGGGCGCCATTGACAGAAGCCGGGTTTTGCCCTATCATCCGCGTCAGTAGCGGCAGGGGAGGCCGCTTTGCTCAGCTTGCGTCGTAGGAAAGGTTGCTCGGCCGGTTGCCGAGGCTCAACGGCAGAAGGCAAGGAGGAGTTGCTCGCGGACCTGTTGGCTGCATCGTGCGGTCCGGTCTCAAGGTTGCTCCCGCCGCTCGTTTTCCGTCGCTGTGTCCCGGTTCATCCATGGGCGCGCATGCTCCGCTCGTCGCGCGCCCGGAAAGGCTCTTACCGGCTGGGCCGTCCGCCTGTCGCCTCGGCGGCGCGGCGGCCGGAGACGGAGTCGTGGTCTGCTGAAACGGAGGATGCAGAATGTTGGATGGAAGAAGCAAACTGGTATGGACGCTCGTGCTGGTGGGGGTGCTCGGATCGGCCCAGTCGGTGCTGGGCGACATCATCTGGGACCTGGAAGGAACCGGGAAGGTCCAGGTCAAGGCCAAGGGCTACAAGTTCCGTGACAAGCTGCCGGAGACGGTGACCGTCACCATGGCCGATGACGGGACGTTCCTGACCGACACGATCACGGCCGGCACCTGGTCCATGAACACGGGCAAAGGCAACAAGGTGGACGTATGGGTCGGCGAGGACGACATCGCCGCCATCGCCGCCGCCTACTCCGATGAGCTGGGCGTGGTGACCATCCAGCTTGACGGCATCAAGAAGTTCCACCTCAACCCGGTCATCACCAACAGCGGCATGATGAAGATCAACCTGAAGCTCGACGGGCTGGTCACCATCCCCGAGCTGGAACTGGAGCAGGCCGTGTTCAAGGTCCGGGGCTTCTACAAGGGCTACCAGGCCCCGCCCGCGCCGGGCGGGGACCCGGATTCGACCCCCGAGCCCGCCTCGGCCGGCCTGCTGGCCGCCGGGGCGCTGGCGCTGCTGAACCGGCGGCGCCGCCGCTAGAAGCGCCCCCTATGCACACACCCGCTCCCGCCGTGGGCCCACCTCGCGGCGGGAGCGTTGCGCGCGCGGGGGATCGGCGGTCCGCCGGAGCGGGTCGGAGACACGCGGAGGCGGACGGCCTGTGCGGGAAGGAGGGAGGACTCCGGAGTGTCTTCAGGACTTTCCGGGCTACGATCCTTCCACATGCCCGCACGGGCTGCAAGCAGCCCGTGGCACCCGGGTCTTAGGCCCGGAGAAGAGCCTGACCGAAGTCAGACTGGAATGGACTTCCGCTTCCGCCGGGCGGGTCTTGACGTGCGGCGGGCGCGGACGGATAAAGACGGTCATGGCAAGCGCTCTGGCCCAAATGGGATCGCGGACCGCCGACGCCATCGCGGGGTTCGGCGACTTCTGCCGTTTCAGCGGCAGGACGCTGGACGGGACGGTGGCGACGCTGGGGCGGTGGCAGACCGCCCGGCTGACGGCGGAGCAGATGTACCAGGTGGGCACGCGGAGCATCCCGGTGGTCATGATCACCGGGGCGTTTGTGGGGATGGTGCTGGCGGCACAGTCGGTGCTCCAGTTCAAGGCGATCGGGATGGAGGGCAAGCTGGGGGCGGTCATCAACCTGTCGGTCGTCCGCGAGTTGGGCCCGGTGTTGGCGGGGCTGGTGCTGGCGGGCCGGGTCGGCGGGGCCCTGGCGGCCGAGCTGGGCACGATGCGGGTCACCGAGCAGATTGACGCCCTCCGCGCGATGGGCGCCGATCCCATCCGCGTGCTGGTGGTGCCGCGTTTCCTCGCGTGCCTGCTGCTGATGCCGGTGCTGGTGCTGTATGCCGACCTGACGGGCATCGGGGGCGGGTACCTGATCGGCGTGCACGTCTACCGGATCAACCCCGCCGACTTCTGGCGCAACGCCGCCGCCAACGTGGAGATGTTCGACATCGTCTCGGGCCTGATCAAGAGCGTGTTCTTCGCCGGCACGATGAGCCTGATCTGCTGCTGGCGGGGCTTCCGCTGCCAGCCCGGCGCCGCCGGGGTCGGCAAGGCCTGCACCAAGGGCTTCGTCGAGGCCTGCATGGCCCTGCTGGGACTGGACTTCTTCCTGGGCGTGCTGCTGAACACGTTCTACCTGCTGACGTGGGGCACCCCGCCGATGCTGTAGGAGGCCGCGACGTTGGTCAAGAGGTGGGTGAGCAACTGGATCGCCCGGCATCGCAACCGGACGAACTTCCTGCTGCACATGGCGGGCATTCCCGCCACCGTGGCGGCGGTGCCCGTGGCGGTCCTGGGCAACTTCCTCCTGGCGGCGGGGCTGCTGGTGGCCGGGTACGCCCTCCAGTTCCTCGGGCACTTCGTCGAGGGCAATCGCTCCGGAGAGGAGCTGCTGCTGCGGCGGCTGCTCAAACGCGACTGAGGTGGAGAGCGACCGTTGCGAAGGGCCCCGGATTGTGGTCTATTGCCGGCTTTCCGGGACGAAAGCGAGAGGACATGGCCAGGAAGAAGATCAGCATTATCGGAGCGGGCAACGTGGGGGCGACCTGCGCCCACTGGGCGGCGAGCAAGGCCCTCGGCGACGTCGTCCTGCTGGACATCGTCGAGGGGATGCCCCAGGGCAAGGCGCTGGACCTGTACGAAGCCAGCCCCATCGAGGGCTTCGACGCCGCCATCACCGGCACCAACGACTACGCCGACACCGCCGATTCGGACGTGGTGATCGTCACCTCGGGCCTGCCGCGCAAGCCCGGCATGAGCCGGGACGACCTGCTGGCCGCCAATACGAAGATCGTCCACCAGGTCTGCGGGCAGGTGGCGGAGTTCAGCCCCGGCGCCGTGCTGATCGTGGTGTCCAACCCGCTGGACGCGATGGTGTACGTGGCGTGGAAGGCCAGCGGCTTCCCCGTCGAGCGGGTCGTCGGGCAGGCGGGCATCCTGGACACGGGGCGGTTCCGGGCCTTCCTGGCCGAGGCCATCGGCTGCTCCGTCGCCGACATCCAGGCCATGCTGCTGGGGGGGCACGGCGACGACATGGTCCCCCTGCCCCGCTACACCACCGTCAGCGGCATCCCCGTCACCCAGCTCCTGCCGGCCGAGACCCTCGACGCCATCGTCGACCGCACCCGCACCGGCGGCGGGGAGATCGTCGCGCTGCTGAAGACCGGCAGCGCCTTCTACGCCCCCTCGGCCGCGTCCGTCCAGATGGCCGAGGCCATCCTCCGCGACCGCAAACGCATCCTGCCCTGCGCCGCCTACTGCAACCGCCAGTACAACGTGGGCGGATACTTCGTCGGCGTGCCCTGCCTGCTGGGCGCCGGCGGCGTCGAGAAGATCCTCGAGCTCGACCTGACGGCCGAGGAACGCGCCGCCTTCAACGGCTCGGTCCAGCACGTCAAGGAGCTGGTGGCGACGGTCGAGAAGATGATAGTCCGCGGGGCCTGATCCGACCGCGCCGCGCGGAGTTCCCCTATTTCGCCCCCGGCCCTCGTGGCCGGGGGCTGACCCCCTCACCAAGAACGCCCCTTGGCCCCCCACCCTCAAGGAAAACCGTGGCACCTCCCCCGCCCCCGCGGGGTATCATTTCCAAACGCGCAGGGCCGACATCATGATCGGAAATCGCATCCAATTGCTCGATCCGACCGTGGACCTGGAGGACGCCTTCCGGGACATGGCCGACGAGTACGCCGGACGCGGCGAGCAGCGCTACCAGGGCCTCCCCGGCCCGGACGGCGGCGGGTTCGCCGCCTACGTCCAGCGGCTGCGCAACGCCGCCGCCGGCACGGCCCTGCCGGCGGGGCACGTGCCGGCGAACACCTACTGGCTGGTCCGCCACGGCGGGCGGATCGTCGGGGCCAGCCGGCTGCGGCACTACCTCAACGAGAACCTCCTGGCCGAGGGCGGGCACATCGGCTACGACATCCGCCCGTCCGAGCGGCGCAAGGGCTACGGCACGAAGCTGCTGGCGATGACGCTGGACAAGGCGCGGGCGATGGGCCTGACGCGGGTGATGGTCAGTTGCGCCACCGACAACGTCGCCTCCGCCCGGATCATCAAGGCCAACGGCGGGGTCTTCGAAAACGAGGTGATGTCGCCCACCTTCCGCAAGCCGCTGATGCGGTTCTGGATTGAGCTATGACGGCCCCAGGCCGTCGATTGCGGATGTCGGATTGCGGATTGCGGATTGAACAGACCGGGAAACAGCGCGGTACCTCCAGTCCTGACCGTATACGGTCGCGCCCCGCACTCGGCGCGTCTGGCGGAACGAGCCGGCAACGCTTGCGGGTTCGCAGCCCTCTTCGGTCGCTGAATCTGCAACACCGATCTCGGATTCCCGGGTGGGAAGCACAGACCGCATACCCCGAAATTGAGCTTCGCTTTGACGCAGCGCGGTCTGTTTCATCTAATCGGTGGCATCTTCGTGATCAGTGGAAACAGGAGCGGCCATGGCCGAAAGACGAACGTATCGCGTCGCCGTCGCGCAGCTTCCCGTGGACCCGGACGATCAGCGCGTCAATGCCTGCGGCATCCTGGAGGCGATGGACCTGGCGGCCGCGGAGGGAGCGGACTTCCTGGTGACGCCGGAGATGTGCCTGACGGGCTATCACGGCCGGTTCGACCAGGCGGTCCGGGACGAGATGGTGGCCGAGATCCGAGCCGCCGCCAGGGCCGCCAAGGTCACCACCATCCTCGGCGCCGGCGACCGGCGCCGCGGCGTGACGTACAACGAGCAACTGGTCATCGACGGGGCCGGCGGCATCCTCGGCCGGCATGCCAAGATGGTGCCCACCAGCGGGGACCTGAAATGGTGCGTCGCGGGCAAGCGGCTGAACGTGTTTCATGACCGGCACCTGGCGTTCGGGTGCCTGATCTGCAACGACCTGTGGGTCACCCCCGGCACCGGGGCCAGGGTGGACCCGCGCCTGACGTTCCAGCTCGCCGGGCGGGGGGCCCGGGCGGTGTTCCACTCGGTCTACTCCGGGCCCAGCGCGCAGCACATCCCCTTCCACGAGTCCAACCTTTCGCTGCGTGCCCGCGAGGGCAAGCTGTTCATCGCCGTCGCCAACGCCGCCGTCAAGGGCAGGGCGGTCAACGCCTCCAGCGGCATCGTCACCCCCGACGGCGACTGGCTCATCCGCTGCCCCCGCCGTGGCCGGCAGTTCGCGGTGGCGGACATCGAGATCGGGTAAGACAAGAAGCAACCGGGCCGCAGAGACGCAGAGGACTTGGAGAATTCGATACGGTCCTGTGCCTGCTTGTTCGTCTGTTGCCTCGCGCCTCGTGCCGGATGGCTCTTGCCTTCGGAAAAGGAAGCCATTGCGCCCAAGAGGACACAAGGATCGCCAGGAGCGGAGCATGGAGCCTTTTACGATTGCCGGCGTGTCGTACTGGCCGCAGATGTGGAAGCCGCGGAGGAACCTTCCGATGCTCCTGAAGCACGTCCGCACGGCCGCGGAGATGGGGGCGCAGGTCATCGCCACCCCGGAAGGCTGCCTCGACGGCTATCCCACGCGCGACCTGCACCGGCGCACGCTCCGGCTGGAGCACCGCGACGCGCCCGGCTACGCCGAACGGCTGGAGCAGTTCCGCGCCCGGCACCTGGCGGTGGCGGACGAGATCAAGACGAAGTACATCCCCGCCGTCCAGGCCGAGGCCGCGAAGCTGGGGGTGTACCTGTTCGTCAACGCCCTCGACCGCCGGCGGGGCAAGTCGGTGTACAACACCACCTTCGTGATCGACCCGGGCGGCAAGATCGTCGGCAAGTACGACAAGGTCCACGCCGACTTCGAGGTGGTCAACACGCTGGGCGGCAGCCACCGCGTCTTCCAGACCCCCCACGCCCCGATCGGCGTGCTGATCTGCGCCGACCGCCAATACCCCGAGGCCGTCCGCTCCGCCGCCCTGGCCGGGGCGCGGGTGCTGATCATCAACTCCTACGGCATGTGGGGCGAGGGCGCCAACGAGCGGTTCATCCGCCAGCGGGCCTACGAGAACGGGATGTTCGTGCTGTTCTGCCACCCGGGCGAGACGGTGCTGGTCAGCCCGGAGGGCAGGATCATCGCCGCCACCTGCGGGTGGGAAAACGTGGTGGTCCGCACCATCGACCCCAACCAGGCCGTCGGCAGGGGCTGCTTCGGCAACGCCCACATGGCCTCGACCTACCTGACGACCCCGGACAACCCCGCCTACGCCCGACGCGCCCGCGATAGATCCGAACGCAACCGCAAGGCGTAGACAGTCGGCCTGGTCACTTCAGTGAACCAGGGCTTCTTGCACACCAGGGCTTCTTGCACACTGGATACCCCCGCCCCCGCGCGGTACACTCCGTGTCAGACTTGAACCTCTGGGAACCCGGAACGACAACGGAATGTCAACTCCACCTCACCCGCTTCTCCCGAACACTCCGCCACACCGCTCCCTCCTGACCGCCTTCGCCGACGCGATCGGCGTGGTCCTGGTCCTCGACGCCGTCCTGACCGCCCTGACGGGCTGGACGGCCATCGGGCCGGTCTTCTTCCACCTGCCGACCCTGCCGGCCCCGGCCCTGTGGCCGGCGGTATTCGGGGCGGGAATCCTCGCCCGGTGCCGCCCGGCCATCGCCGTGGCGATCCTGGTGGCCGGGTGGAACGCGCTGGGCTACGCCGCCGCCGTCGAGGCCGGCGCCATCATCGGCCTGCCGGTGTGCCTGTCCCTGGGGGTCGTCCTCGCGCTGGCCCCAGCCCTGCGATACCGCCGCCTGGCCCACCCCGCCGCCATCGCCGCCGCCATGGCGCCGCTGCTGCTGGGACACCTGTTCACCTTCGGCTGCACCGACTACCGCCGCGGGGCCGAGGCCATCGTGGTGTTCGGCGCCAAGGCCTACTCCCCCACCTGCCCCTCCGAGGTCCTCGCCGACCGCACCCTGACCGCCATCGACCTGTACAAGCAGGGCTACGCCCCCGCCCTGGTCTTCTCCGGCGGCGGGTGCGAGCCCGAGGCCATGCGCCACCTGGCCCTCCAGGCCGGCGTGCCGCCAGAGGACATCGTCCTGGACGGGCGGGGCCTGAACACCGAGGCCACCCTCCGCAATCTCCAGGGCCGGTTCGGGCGCGTCCTGGCGGTGAGCAACTACTACCACAACGCCCGGATCAAGCTGACGGCCCAGCGGCTGGGGCTGACCTGCTACACCGTCCCGGCCCGGATGCGCCGGCACCTCCGCCAGGAGCCCTACTACGTCGCCCGCGAGTGCGCCGCCTACGCCAAGTACTACCTCTCCGTGCGGTAGCGAAATGCCATCCCCCCGGGCCCCGCGGCGGGTTAGAATCAGTAAAGAACCCCGATGGAAAGGACCGCGCGATGAAGAAAGCCCTCCTGACGCTCCTGATCGTCGCCCTGGCCGCCTCGCTGGCAGCCGCCCAGCTCGGCAGGGCGCTGGACCTGGCCAAGAAGGTGGCCGCCAAGGCCAACGAGGACGCCGAGACGAAGACGGCCGAGGCCGAGCAGCGGAAGGCGGAAGACTACTGGGTGGAGCCGATGCAGTCGGTCCACGCCCGGTTCAAGGGCAAACCGGGCACGTTCGCCCTGTTCGGCGACTCGATCACGGTGTCGGCGGCCTTCTGGGGGTCGCTGAAGTGGGACCACAAGAACATGGACGAGCCCACCACGGCCGCCTTCAACCGGGTCCATGCCTACATGGCGGACGATTGCTGGCTGAAGTGGCGGGGCCCCCAGTACGGCAACGAGGGGCGGATGACCATCCGCTGGGCCCTGGCCAACGTGGACAAGTGGCTGAAGGACCTGAACCCCGAGGCCGCGGTGATCATGTTCGGCACCAACGACCTGAGCTCGCTGACGGTGCAGGAATACGACCAGAAGACCCGCGAGGTCATCCGCAAGTGCCTGGACAACGGCACGGTCGTGATCCTGTCGACGATCCCGCCACGCCGCGGACAGGACCGCAAGACGCTGATCTTCGTGACCGCCCTCCGCAAGATCGCCAAGGACCTGAAGGTGCCCCTGTGCGACTTCCACCAGGCGGTGATCGACCGCCGCCCGCACGACTGGGACGGCGGGGACGGGCGGTTCAAGGACGTCCCCGGCGACGCGTACGAGGTGCCGACGCTGATCGCCCGCGACGGCGTCCACCCCTCCAACCCCAAGCAGTGGCGCGGCGACTACTCGGCCGACGGCCTTAAGCACAACGGGTTCGTCCTGCGGAACTACGTCACCCTGCACGCCTACGACGCGGTGATCCGGAAGGTCCTCAAGCCCGAGGGGAAGGGGTAGAGCGGATCGTCCCGTGGATTCCGCACTCCCCGCGTCGCGGGTTGCCCTTGGTTTCTAACCCCCCGCGTCCCCCCGCATAGAGACAATCGCCCCCCAGCGGAAGTCGAAGCGCAGCGGAGATGCCGTCGGT
>DASRZG010000434.1:0-4924 GCA_035686585.1 Phycisphaerae bacterium | reverse complement strand
CAGAACATCGCCAAGGACCTCAAGCACTCCACCAAGCAGCGGTTCGCCTCGCTGGTGTTCGACCACCCGGACCTGGACACGGAGGTCCGGATCATCACCAGCGAATCCGGCCTGGACGCCGAACCCGCCCGCCGGCTGGCGGAGATGGGCCGGCGCATCCGCTCCCTCAAGGGCTTCGGCCTGGAAGAGGGCGTCTCCACCCGCCTGCTGGTCTACGTCGGCAGGCTGATGACCGACGGCCTCGACGCCCTCACCGCCTGCCGCTGCGCCATCAGCCAGACCCTCTCCGACGAGGCCGAGATCGTCGCCTCCGTCGAGGACGTCGCACGCCTGTACTTCGGCGAAGACCTGGCGGATCCGCCCGACGGCGAGACGGACGCCAAGGGCAGGGTTTAGCGGCGGTCGGAACGACCGCCTCCATCCCAATCCGATCAGCGTGACACCATGCAGGACCGTCCTGACAATCCGGCGGAAGCCCTCGGGTTTGACCTCAAAAAGGTCTCCTGGGGCTATCGGCGCGTCTTCAGCGACCTGATCGGGGCGCTGCTGGAATCGGGCGACCTGGGTGAAGGGCGGCGGGAGGTGACCGAGACCGTCCGGTCCATGCTCAGCCGAAGCCAGCCCGGGTCGTTCGACTTCGCCCTCAAGGAGTTCCTGGCCGCCCTGAACCCGCGGACGAGGTGGCTGCTGGAGCTGCCCGCGATCTTCGGGGACCTGTGCGGGCTGGGAATGGAGCTGGCCGAGGCCAAGCTCGCGCACGGGATCGCCTTCTTCCGCCTGTGGGGGCAGGGCCAGTTCGGCGACGGCCCCGAGGCCGTCTGCGACCTGATCCGCCACGTCCGGGCGCTCCGCCAGGTGAGCCCGGACCTCGCCCAGGCGTTCATGGCCGGCTACGCCCGGCTGCTGGAGCGGCTGGACACGCGACAGATCGGCCGGTTCGCTGCCGAAACCGTCCGCATCCACCAGCGGAGCCCGCGCTCGGCCAACGACTTCGCCGCCCTGAATCTCTCCAGCGCCTGGGCGTTCGTCCGCAGCCTCACCGACGAGGCCCGCCTGGAAGAGATCGACGCCCGCCTGGGGCGGCTGGCGACGGCGATCGCGGGCCGACGGGTCGAGATCGGCGACCTGTCGGGCCTGGACAGCGACGAGGTCCTCTCCCGAGGCTGCACCGTCGTCTGCCTCGGCGACCACCTGTACCTGCCCGCCCGTATCGGCGTCGAGCCGGACCGCCGCGCCAACCGCACAGTTTATCTGCTGATGGCGATCGTGTCGGCCGAGGCCGTCCGCGCCGACGGCTTCGCCGCCGTCCACGGCCAAAAGGGCGTCCCCGACCTGCCCCACGCCGTCGGGCCCGACCCCGTTCGCTGCGCGCTGACGGCCGTGATCGAGGTGGTGCGGATCGTCTCGGGCATCCGCCGACGAATGCCTGGCGCCCGCAGGGCGCTGGAAGGCGCCATCCAACGCGAGTTCCGCCTCCGCCCCGCCGCCGGCGGCACGGACCGGCTCCTTCAGGGGTGCCTTTCGCCGGAGGCGCCGTCCCGCGCCTTGGTTGCACCCGTGCTGGCGGCGGCGGAGCGGTCGGAAGGCTGGGCCGACTCCGCCCGACGGGCGGGCGGGCTGGCCGAGGGGTTCGGCGATTCTCTCGACGCCGCCCCACGGGCGCTGACGTTCTTCCCCGACCCCTACTACGGCGCCGGCGGATCGGCCCTGCCGCCCGACTCGTTGGTGATCGACCTGTCCGCCGCCCGGAAGAAGGGCACCCCCTCCCCCGGCGAGGCGAACGACCCGTCGCGGGTGAAGCGGGCCGAGGGCGACCAGGAGAAGGACTCCGACGGCCCCGCCGCCGCCTTCGTCTACCCGGAGTGGAACCACACCGAGAACGATTACTATCAGAACTGGTGCTTTCTCCGCGAGCGGGCCGGGGCCGCGCCCGATCACGCCGCCGCGCCCTCCGATCCCGCCGACGAGCAGGCTATGGCCCGGGCCAGGCGGATGTTCGAGCGGCTCAAACCCGACCTCATCCGCCGGGAGAAATACCTTCCGCACGGCGACGAGATCGACATCGACCGGCTGGTGGAGCACATGGCCCTCCGCCGGCGCATGCCCGCGCCGCGCGAACGGTTCTACCAGAAGCCGCTGATCAAGAGGCGCGACCTGGCGGTGGCGCTGCTGCTGGACGTTTCCGGCTCGACGGCGGGGCTGCCGGGCGAGCGGAACAGCGACACGGCCGCCGCCGGGGCCTGCGGCGCCGAGCTGAAGACGAGGATCATCGACCTGGAGCGCCGCGCCGCCCTGACGCTCGGGGCCGGCCTGGACGCCCTGGGCGATCGGTTCGGCCTCTTCGGCTTCTCCGGCAGCGGGCGGGAGCACTGCGAGTTCTTCGTCTACAAGAGCCTCGACGAGCCGTTCGGCCTCGACGCCCGCGCCCGCCTGGCCGCCGCCAGGCCGACCGCCTCCACCCGTATCGGGGTCGCCCTGCGCCACTGCCGGCAGAAGCTCGCCGACGTGGCGGCCCGCAAGAAGGTGATCATCCTGATCACCGACGGCCGGCCCCAGGACGCCGGGTACGACCCCGTCAGCCGGTACGCCCAGTACGACGTCCGCATGGCCTGCCAGGAGTGCGCCCGGGAGGACATCCACGTGGTGGGCATCTCCACCCTCGAAAACTCCCGCGCCGACATGGAGATCATGTTCCCCCACCGCCGGTTCGTGATCCTGGAAGACATGACCCGCCTGGCGGACGTCCTGCCGGCGCTGTACCTGAAGATGACGACGTGAGGTGCGTGGGGGGACTGGTACGACAACGACGCCAAGAGGCAAGCCATGCGGGACGTCCCCGATCATACCGGGGGGCGTCCCGATCGGCTTGCCTTTCGGCGTCGTGGCTTCTCAGCCGACGCTCGCCCCGTCGAGACGTGGATCGACGGGAAGATGTACCTGAACATCATGCAGGGCGACGGGACGTGGGCGTCGGTGACCGTCAAGGCCGGCAGATGGACGACTTTCGACATCGAGGACACGTCGGACGCGGCGTTCTGACGGCCGGGGTGCCCGCGCCCCCCCTCGCGGGCCTGCATGGGGACGGATCCGCTTCTCCCAAGAGTCCTCTGTCCCATTTCTCCCCAGGCCAGCCCGCAAGGGCGGAACATGCTAGCCCACCGCGGAAGCGGTGGGTCCGATCAGGCTCTGGAGAGGCCCAGCCCCGTAGGGGCGGCACATCAGGGCCTGGGGCGATGTGCCGCCCCTGAAGGAGCTTGACGATTCTCACACGTTGCGTCCCCCCCGCTTCCGCGGGGGGGCTGGCATGGGCCGCCCCTGACGGGGCTGAGCCTTCCTGACCCGGCGCCCTTCTCGCTCTTCCGCTCCTTCGAAGCGGAACAACGCGCGCAAGACACGTACGGCGCCTCCTCCCGGGGTGCCACGGCTGTGTTGTTTGCAGCCGTGCCGGTGGAGCTTCCGGGCGAACGGCAGTCGGCGCGACCCTCTCGCCTTCCGGGCGGAATGGTCGACCAGGGACTGTGCGGCCCAGAAACCACAGTGGCACGGGTGCAGACAGCGCACCCGTGGCACCCCGTTTCGCAGATTCGCGGGTACCGCCGCGGGGGTCCACCGTCCCACCTTCAAACTCTGTGTGAGACCCCTGGACGGATGCGGCCGGATTTGAGATAAGCATGTCACAGGCGTATCCGTGAATGACAGGGCCCGGAAATGCTCTCTTGTCCGAACTGCAAGTCGCGGCTGGCGAGGACCACGACGCCCAATGGCTTCATCTACTTGTGCGGCAAGTGCAGCGGCAGGGCGGTGGCCCTGTCGGTCCTGCGCAAACAGGCCTCGCGCGACTTCCTGAAGACCCTGTGGACCCAGTCCTTTGGCCAGAGGCACACCGGCCGGCGCTGCCCGCACTGCGACCGCCCCATGGTCGAGGTACAGCCCCACACCCCGGACAACTCCCTCACGCTGGACGTGTGCACGCGATGCCACGTGGTCTGGTTCGACCCGGGGGAGTTCGGACAGATCCCGTCGGCGACGGTGTCCGTCGATGCGGGCGGGGCACGCATGAGTCCGGAGGCCGAGGCCGCCCTGCAGGAGGAGAAGGCCCGAAGGCCCTCCGCCGCGGGCCTGAGCGCCTGGGCGGATCACGAGCCGACCCCACCGGACGCGATCTGGAAGTATCTCCCCGCCGCGCTCGGGATGCCGGTGGAGGTGGACGGGGTGCGGCCTGCCCGCCCGCCGCTTGTCACGTGCGGCCTGTCGGCTGTGATGGCGCTGCTGCTGGTGGGGCTGCTGGGCGGGGACGCGCTGCCGAAAGTGATCCGGGAATGGGGGTTCATCCCGGACGAGTGGTTCCGGCATGCCGGCCTGACGTTGCCGGCCTCCTTCTTCCTGCACGGGGGGATCCTGCACCTGGTGAGCAACCTGTACTTTTTCATCGTCTTCGGCGACAACGTGGAGGACACGCTGGGGGCGGGGCGGTTCGTGCTGCTGCTGGCGGGGGCGCACGTGGCGGGCATGCTGCTGCACGCGGCGGCGGACCCTCACGGGAACGTCCCTTGTGTGGGCGCCAGCGCGGGGATCGCGGGTGTGATCGCCTGCTATGCGGTCGTCTTCCCTTACGCCAGGATCGGGCTGTTTGTCTGGTTCCGATGGCTGGCGATCCCGGCGCTGGCGGCGCTGGCCCTGTACGTCCTGCTCCAACTGGTGGGCACCTGGCGGCAGGTCGGGGGCTTCAGCAACGTCTCGTACCTGGCCCACCTGGGTGGACTGGCGACCGGCGCGGTCGTCGGCTTTCTGGCCCGGAGCCGGGGAGGCCCGCACCGGCCATGATACAGACAACGCACATGCGGATGCCCCGGAGATACGGGTGCCCCGGACAAGCCGCTGTCCGGCTTGTCCGGCTCCTCCCCGTTGCCCAGGGGCGCCGGAC
>DASRZG010000433.1:0-2929 GCA_035686585.1 Phycisphaerae bacterium | reverse complement strand
CCGCGGAACTCCTGCCCCTTCTTCCGCGGATACGTCTCCACCCAGGCCAGGTGTTTGCCGTCCGGCGAGGGCACGAGGTGGTAGATCGCCGTGCCCTTCCTTTGGTAGACGGTCCGACCGCGCTGCCGGCCCGAGTCCCACGCCGTGACGCCGCAGGCCTTGTGACCCTCCACGTCGCTCAGGGCCGTGTACAGCACCGACCCGTCGGGGCTGTAGCTCAGGCCGGTGCAGCCGGGGGCGTCGGTCAACTGCATGTAGCGGCACAGCTTGAACTGCGGGTTGGGCAGGTCCCAGCACATGTGCCAGGGGCGCATCCGCCGGCCGTGGACGCCCTCGGCCCAGCCGTCCTCGTCGCGGGCGGGCTCCTGGCAGAACAGCACGCGCTGCCCGTCGGCCCGCCAGGCGATGCCCGGAAAGCTCATGCGGCAGTAGAGCGCCGGGATCGGCTCGTCCCAGACGGCCGGCCCATCCGACTGCGGCTCGCCGACCCGGCGGAGGTGCAGCTTGGCCTTAGCCGCCCCGTGAGTGCGGATGTAGAGCATCCGCGTGCCGTCGGGGCTGAGGCATGCGATCGGCCGGGCGAACGTGATCGGCGGCAGCTCGTCCTTCGGCAGCTTCAACAGCTCGACCGGGTCGCCGAGCTGGGCCGGCGCGTCCCCTTGCGCTGCGGCCAGAGCCAAGGCGACGGCCGGGATGACGGCGGAATAGCAGATGGGCATGAGAACTCCCTTCCGTCCGAAGTTGGGTTGGTCGGCCCGTGCGGCACACCACGTCTGTCAGACGCGCCGAGGCGGCTTGCGGTTCCCGGCAGACCGGGGCCAGTGCTCCCGACAGCAGTCGTCTCGGGACCGGCGCCTCTCGGCTCAGGCTCTCCAGTCGCCCGCCTTGACGACGACGTACTGGCCGGAGACCTTCCTGAACTCCACGAAGCTTCCACCCCCGGCCAGATAGCCCTGGACAGTCCCCGTAGTCACCGTCACGGTCCCGCCGCTATTGGGTTCGATGGACAGGATGGGCTCCGGGGGGTCCTGGGCCAGGTGTTCGCGGGTCCGGTCCACCAACTCGATGATCTCCCTGTTGGATAGATCCCCCGTGACTGCGAAGGGCCAAAGGCACTTGGGTGGCACGCGGAGCTTCCCCGCGAACGGGCTGGCCAGCAGCGACACCTGGTAGTAGTCGGACAGGGCTTCCGCGGGGACGCCGAACTGACTCAGGAATTCCCGCCCCCAGTTGGGCTTGGGGGGAGGAGCGAAACTGTCGAGACTCACGCGCTTGCCCTTCCGCAGCCGGGCCGTTGCGGAGTGCGGCGTGTAGAGGATCTGCACGCGGTAGTAGGGACGCTCGGGCCCGCCGCGGCTGGACATCACGTGGATGTACCAGACCCGCTGGCCCTTCGGGCACACAGGGACAGCCAATTCCATGATCTCGCTGACCTGTGAAGCCGACAGCCGGGCGGGGTGCAAACGCTCGTCGTAAACGATCGGGACCTGGGGAGCGGCTGGCGCCGTCGCCGGGGCGGCCTTGGGTGCCTGGCTCGTGGCCGGCTGGGTGGCGCGAGACGTCGGGGACCCACGCGGCCGGTCAGCACAGCCTGCCAACAGACCGAGGATCGTCAAGAGCCCCAGGGCCTGCATTCGCAGGACATTCATCATAGCACACCCCTAAAGCTCCGCGGAGCATGCTACCAGACGCCGATTCTACCTCCCCGTTGGTCCGCAGGCAAGGCCCGCAGTCAGCATGAGGGAACGATGCCCGCCCGGACAGACTCGCACGGTCCTGGCGCACCGGCAAGGTCACACGGCGGCCCTCCGATTGCGGCGCTGAAGGCGACTGCATGTTGGCCAGGCCCATCCGGCATGCGGCGCGCCCGGGTGGTCGTGGTCCCTTCGTCCCGGTCCTGGAACGGGGAGAACCCCCGGTTCTCCTCCCGGGGCCCTTGACCGGCCAACGCCCAGCGGCGACGATGTACTTCATGGCCGACTACGAGTTCACTGTCGTTATCGAGCGGGACGAGGACGGTCGCTTCCTGGCTATCTGCCCGGCACTCCAGGGATGCTACACGGAGGGCGAGTCCGAGGCCGAGGCACGCAACCTGATTGCTGACGCGGTGCGTCTGCACCTTCTCGACCGCCTTGAACGGGGCGAGCCCATCCATCAAGAGGTGGGCTCGGAGAAGGTCCGGGTAGCCATCTGACCCCACGTCTGCCCCGGGCCCTGTCTGGCGAGGAAGCACAGCCTACAACAAGGTCAGCCCTATGAAGCCCACGCCGCTGATGCTGGTTCCGGTCGTTTCCGTTCTCGCCGCGGCCGTGGCATACGCCGCCGAGGAGCAGCCGGTCAGGCCGCTTGTCGACCCATCCAAACCCGGCACGGTCCACTTCACGGTGCAGAACAACGCGAAGGCCGAGATCGCCGGCGGCGCGAAGGGCGGCAATGTTCTGAAGGTGACGTGCCCGGCCGGGCAGGGGTATCCGGGCGTCCACGTGCGGCCCGATCCGGCCGGCGGCGGCCCCGAAGCGGCGGCGTGGGACCTGAGCGGCTTCGCGTGGATCGCCGCCCGCGTCCACAACCCGACGGACCACGGGCTCCAGGTGCTCATCCGCGCCGACAACACGGGCGACTGGCGCAAGGGCCCGTGGAACACCCAGCCGTCTTCTGTGCCGGCGGGCGAGACGCGGGACGTCAAGGTCTGGTTCGGCTATACGCACGGCAACAAGGCCTTCGACCTCGACCGCTCGAAGGTCATTGCCGTCCTGGTTTTCCTGATGAATCCCAAGCAGGAAGGGACGTTTCACGTCGAAGCCATGTTTGCCGGCGGCAAGCCCGGCGAGCGCCCGCCGTTCTGGAAGCCGGACCCCCGCTTCCGCCCGGCCGACGGCGTGCTGTTTGCCCCGGCCTCTGCCGCGAAGGACTGCAAGATCGAGGCCCG
>DASRZG010000432.1:0-2402 GCA_035686585.1 Phycisphaerae bacterium | reverse complement strand
AGCGGAGCTGCACACACTGCCTGTGTGCCGCACGGGAGAATCGGAGAGCGAACATGCCCTCATCCACACCCGCCCACTGGTCGCCGAACCAATACCGGCCCGTCCAGGAGTACACCTACAAGTTCACCCCCAACGGCGAGTTGCGGATCCACGTCTTCTTCCCGTTCGACTGGAAGCCGATCGACAGCAGGCCCGGAATCGTCTTTTTCTTCGGCGGGGGCTGGAACAGCGGCTCACCGGTGCAGTTCTTCCGGCACGCGATGTACCTCACCGGGCGGGGCATGGTGGCCGCCTGCGCCGACTACCGGGTCAAGAGCCGCCACGAGACCACGCCCCTGGACGCCGTGGAAGACGCCAAGGCCGCCGTCCGCTGGCTGCGGGCCCACGCCGCCGGGCTCGGCCTCGACGCCCAGCGCATCGCCGCCGGTGGCGGATCGTCCGGGGGACACCTGGCCGCCTGCACCGCCATGGTCCCGGGCCTCGACGCCGAAGGCGACGACCTCTCCGTATCCCCCGCCGCCAATCTGCTCGTCCTGTTCAATCCCGCCCTGGACCTCCGGGCCGCCGGCCCGGAGCGGTTCGGCCTGAGCGCCGACGACGCCCGGCTGATCTCGCCGATCGAGCACCTCTCCGCCCAGGCCCCGGCGACGATCATGTGCCACGGCTCCCAGGACAGGATGTGCGCCACCGCGCGGGAGTACAAGGAGAAGGCCGACGCCGTCGGCGCCCACGTCGAGCTGGACTTCTACGAAGGCCTGGGCCACGGCTTCTTCAACCGCGACCCCTGGTTCGCCCAGACCCTCCGCCGCGCCGACGAATTCCTCACCGCCCACGGCTACCTCACCGGCCCGCCGACGGTGGACCCCACATGAACCGCCCGGGTCGCGGCGCGTCCCTGGGGGCTGCGTCGTTCGCAGCCGTGCCAACAGACGCCTCGCTCGAACGGCGTCCGTTGCGACACACCCGCATTCCAACGGGAAAGGTCGACCGAAGATCATCCCGTGCGGGAAGTCCAATGGCACGGGTGCGGACGACGCACCCGTGGCACCCAACCCCCCCCGGCCTGCCCCGCGCCGGCTTTCGCTGCGCGTCAGTCCGCCTTGGCGGCTATGGGGGTGTTGGACTTATCCGCGGCGGCTTTAACCTGGGAGCTGGCGTCCGGCTTGCCGGCCGGGGGCTTGCTCTCCGACAGGGCCTTCTCGATCATCTCCGCTAACGATGCCCGGGCATTGTCGGAGATGACTCTGCCGTCCTTGCCGATCACCCAGATCGCGGGGATCGACGTGACCCCGTACTGGTGCGCGGTGGGGTCTTCCCATCCCTGCCCGCTGTAGGTGTGCACCCAGCCCATCTGGCGCTCTTTGACGAACTCGGCCACCTTGGTCTTTTCGCCTTCCTTGTCCAGGCTGATGCCCACGAACTCCACGCCCTTGTCCTTGTACCGCTCGTACAGCGTCTTCATCCGCGGGATCTCTCGGACGCACGGGCCGCACCACGTCGCCCAGAAGTCCACCACCACCACCTTGCCCAGCAGGTCCTTGGGCAGCTCGATCTGCTTGCCGTCCAGGCAGGTCAGCTTGGCCTGGAAGGGCTTACCGACGTCCGGCCCCTTGCCCTGCTCGCGGAGGAAATCCCGGGTGTCGGGGTCGTCGGGGAACTTCTCGATCAACTGGTCGCGGAGGCCCTCGAACAGCGTCCGATCGCCAGTGCCCGCCGCCATCTGCATGCCCAGCTTCAGCGCCTGCATCGCGTAGTCGGTCTTGGCGTACCGGTCGACGAACTGCCGGACCATCTTGTCCGGCTCCACCGCCGGGCGGCTGGCCGCATCGCCGACGGGGTTGATCTTCATCATCGTCAGGTGCGCGTCGGCGAAGACCTTCATCAGCGGCGGAGCGTCCTTGGCGTCGATGATCTTCTGCCCCATCGTCGAGGCCTTGGTGGCCATGGTGGAGTCGTTCTGGACCCGTGCCAACCGGCTGGCGGCGAGCAGGCCCATCATCCGGGCCTCGTGAATCTCCTTGCACTGTGGGTACTTGCTCTCCATCTCCCCGAGCGATTCCAGCACCTTCGGCATGTGCTGCCTGACCTGCCGCTCGTAGTCCTCCCGGCTCTGCGGGCGGATGTTGAGCAGGTCGTCCATCTTCGACAGCAGGTCCGCGGACGCCGCGCCCGAATCGGCCGAGGCGGTCGTGGTGGCCGGCTGCGTCTCCGGAACCTGGGCGACAACGAGGGCAAAGCCGATCGCGGCGACGATCAGACAGGCCCAGAGGATGCTGCGTGCCATGCTGCCTTCCTTTCTACCGCCGCGGGGGGGGCGGATTGGCTGAATTCCTGCCCGTCCCTCTCTGAGTTGTGTATCGGCGTCCGGGGGGCGAATCCATTGATCAAACCGGCCCCCCCGG
>DASRZG010000431.1:0-3768 GCA_035686585.1 Phycisphaerae bacterium | reverse complement strand
GACGGCGCGGCGGTCGCCGAGCGCGGCCAGGGCGTCGGGGATGTACCGCCCGCCCGGGGCGTTGGCCGGGGCCTTGGCCCACTTGGCCAGCAGCGGCTCGACCGCCCGCTTGTCCCCGATGCGGGCGAGGGCCTTGCAGATGAACAGCGTCAGGTCGATGTTGGCGGAGGGGAGCTTGCGGCACAGGGCGTCGGCGGCCTCGGGGTATCCGCCCAACTCCTGAGCGGCGTTCCACTTGGCGATGTCCGAGTCGGAGCCGCTGTTCAGCCGGGCGATCAGCGCGGCCATCTTCTGCGGGTCCGTCCCAGCGGGACGAGTCCCAACGGGACGAGTCCCGGCGGGCCCGCCCTGCGGGAAGTGCCCGCTGGTCTGGGCGGGGTCGGTCTCGGGAACCTTCACGTCGCGCCGGCGGACCATGCTGGCCGGGTGCGGGCAGGCGGCCTGGAACGCGGCCGACCCCTGCTCCGCCGCCAGAGACTCGCTCGGGGCCGCCCCCGCCCGAGGCACCAGCCGCATCCGGCAGGAGACCGTCCGGACGGGATCGAGATTGAACTTCTGGTCGTAGTTGGTGATCGAAGCCAGGGGGGCGTCGGGGGCGTCGATCCGGAAGTAGAACGGCGTCCGGACGACGGTGAAGCGCCGGGCGACGTCCTTGCCCGCCAGGCGGCACCGGAAGTCCAGCTCGATGGCTTGGTCGTCCGCGAGCCGGTCGGCGTCCAGGCGGAAGACGTTTTCGCCCGGCATTAGATTGCACCAGGTGCGCTTGTTGGCCTCGCGGAAGGTGGCGATCTCCATGGCGTTGATCCCCACCCCGCGGGGGTCGCCGGCCGTGGCGCACTCCACCTTCACCAGCGCGTCGTAGGCGGTGAACAGGTCCGGCCCGCCGGCCTCCTGGGCCGCCCGGCCCAGCTCCAGCGCCACCTCCTCGACCCCGGTCGTCTTCTTGTCGAAGACCGTCGCCCACTTGCCGCCGTCGCGGGAGATCGAGATGCGGCAGAGGTCGTCCGGGTCGGTCTTGACCAGCGTGGCGCGGAGCGTGGCGTCGACGATCACGTACGGCGGGGGCAGGCGGTAGACGAACACGCCGGCCGCGGCGGCCTCGGCCGGGTGCAGCGTCGCCTTGCCCTTTGTCGGCGGCGAGCAGGCGGCGTTGGCGGAGCCCTCGTGAAGCTGGCGGGCGAACGAGGCCGGGTCGGTGCGGACCGTCAGCGTCCGCACCTGCTCGCCGGCGATGGCATAGACGCCGTCGGTCCGGCCGTCCTTGTGCTGGTAGTACGTGGCGTAGATCGGCTGGCCGGGCCGGCCCGCGGCGATCACCCGCCCGCGGTTGTCCCAGAGGCGCTCGACGGTCTCGCCGATCCGCAGGCTCGTCCGCAGGCTGTGCAGGCGCTGGGGGGCGGTCACGTGGCGGTAGACCATGCCGGTCATCACCGGCATGGACCGGGTGCCGACCCTGCCGGCGGCGGCGTCCCAGTAGAAGAACCGCCCCTGCGGATCGAAGCTGTGGTAGCGGGCGACCCCGTCGGCGTCGCGGTAGCGAAGGGCGGCCGTGGTGTGCCCGTGCGTGCACTCGTCGAACGCCATGTACCCCGCCGCCCGCCACAGCGGCGCCATCGCCCAGCTCAGCCCGTCGCACTGGTGATGGCCGTAGACGGCGAAGATCTTGGCGGGGTCGTAGACGATCGCGTCCCGCGCCCCGGCCGGGCCCTCGTAAACGTACCCCCCGCCGGTGGAGCTGACCAGGATGCGGAACCACTTCCACAGGGCCTGGGCCTTGTCGTGATCGCTCTTGCCGGCGACGCCTTCGATGCGGAAGATGTCGCGGACGGCCGATTCCAAGGTGGTGCAGTCGGGCCAGCGGGCGTTGACCAGCGAGACGTTGACCGCGGCGTCGGCGGCGAAGACGCGGGTGTCGTAGATGTGCTCGCGCGGATACTCCGCCGCTTGGGCAGCCCCCGCCAGGACCAGAACGAACGTCACGATGTGGATCTCAAGTCGCATCGACGTGCTCCTGATTGCGTTTAGGCAATGTGTTTCCGCTACAGTGTAAATCCGAAGCACGAAACTCGAAATACGAAACAAATTCGAAGCACGAAACGGCAAAGAAGCAGCAGGAAGAAGCAACAGAGCCCCCTGGCCGTGCCGCTTCTTCCCCGCCGCTTCTTCTCTGCCGCTTCTTCTTTACCGCTTCTTTCGTGCTTCGGATTTCGAGTTTGTTTCGGATTTCGTGTTTCGGATTTCGTGCTTCGTAGTTTCCGTGTTTCGGATTTCGTGCTTGGTAGGTACCACCACGTCCTTCCAACTGGTAGAATGCACGCGCACTCTGGAAGGATCGTCATCTCAGAAGGATCATCTCATGGCCTCGCAGGAATCTGGCAGACCTTCACGCGGGTTCACGCTGGTCGAACTGCTCGTCGTCGTGGGCATTATCGCCCTGCTGGTGACCATCCTGATGCCCAGCCTCTCGCGGGCGATGGAGCTGGCGCGGCGGTCGGTGTGCGCGGCCAACCAGCACGCCATCGGGCGGGGCTGGCAGATGTACTGGCAAGACAACAACTTTCGTACGCCCAACCAGTTCAACCCGCTGCCGTTCGTCACCGACTGCTACAGCCAGTTCAACTTCATGCTGTACTGCGCCACCGCAGACTGGGTGGACGACCGGTACCCGGGCGTCACCGCGCGGTACGAGGGCACCAGCCGCAACACCAGCTACGTCAACGCCGGCAAGCTGTTCGAAACCAGGACCATCGCCGACGGGCGAACCTACGTCTGCCCCACCTACGAGAGGAACTTCGGCAGGCCGTGGTTCGACAAGGACGAGAACCCCTGGCCGATCAACCGCAACAGGCACACCGAGATGACCTACGGCACCCGGAGGATGATGAACTACGACGACCGCTCCCTGGCCAACCAGACCAACCACTACGACACCCGCGACGACGAGATCATGATCTGGTCCACCGGCGTCCAGGCCGTCCCCAAGCCCGGCGACTTCAGTTGGATGGCCGACGCCTTCCGCATGCCGACGGTCGCCCTGCTCAGCCACGTGCCCGGGGTCAACGTCCTCTACCTCGACGGGCACGTCGCCTTCTGGCGCGACGAGACCGAAAAAATCCTTTACGACAACGGTTTGCCCACCGGCTGGTGGGACCCCGCCTACAACTGGGAGCACGACGACATCTGGATGATCATCGACGGCTACCACCAGCCGCCGGTGGGACAGTGAGCCGGGGACCGGCTTCCCGGGGATGCCTGTCCCTGCCCTCACCAAAAGGAGCTTGGAATGCGGGATTTCACCAGCTTGGTGCGAACGCTGTGTCTGCTCGCGGTGGTCGCCTTGTGCTTCCTGACGGGATGGGCGGTCGCTGAACGGGAGATCCGCGAGCAACTCGGCCTTCTGGCGTGCGCAGGCTCGATCGCGCTGCTCGCCTCGGCGGTGGCGTCCCGCGAACAGAGAAAATGAGGCCGGGTCACTTCAGTGAACCCGGGCAGTTCCCTTCTTCCCCCTCCGCCTCTGTGGGGGGGGCCTCCCCTCCGCACCCACTCCCCCCCTCCGCATTTGACGCCGCCCCCCCGGGCAGATACGCTGAGCGGGTTGACGCAGCCCGGCAGGACCATGAAACGACCCGTTTGCATAACCGCCTTCCTTGTAGCCGCCTCAGGCTGCCTGGGCTGCGCCCCTGGATGGACAGGCATGAGCGTTGAATCCAACGCGCGCATGCTGATCGTGCCCGGATCGATCCCGGGAAAGGTCATGCAGGGGCTGAC
>DASRZG010000430.1:0-8180 GCA_035686585.1 Phycisphaerae bacterium | reverse complement strand
TGGGCCTCGGCGGAGGCGACTACGGCCCGCGCCCAATCCCGGCCGGCTTCCTTCGCGGGCTTGGCAGCGGGGTCCTTGGCGATGATCGGGCGGGTGCGGTCTTCGATAACCTCTTTCAATGTCGAGGGCTTGGGGGCAGGTTCTTTTCGGGCGGCGGCTTCGGCCACGGCCTTGGTCCAGGGGCGGGGCGCGGTCTGCGGATCGACCTTCCCGGCCTGGGGCTCGGCTGGGCGGACCACCAGCCCGCCCGACTTCGGGTCCCGCCAGACGGTCACCAGCGGCGTGGGAGCGGGCGTCGAGGCCGGTTCCGGCCTGTTGCGGACTGCGCGGTCGAGCTTGGGGTCTAGCCAGGTGGTGACGCGCGGGGCCGGGGCGGCCACGGGCGCCGGTTGGGGCTTGCTTGGGGCTGTTGGGGCGGGCTTGGGCGCCGGCAGGGCGGCGACGCGCCGTGCTGGGGCGGCCACGGGCGCCGGTTGGGGCTTGCTCGGGGCTGTTGGGGCGGGCTTGGGCGCCGGCAGGGCGGCAATGCGCCGGGCTGCCGGGGCGGCCACAGGCGCCGGTTCGGGCTTGCTCGGGGCTTTTGGCGCGGCGGCGGGCCTGGTCGGCTGCGGTGCGGGCGCAGGCGCCGGCGCGGGCCGGAACGTCACCGACGGGGGCACGGGCGATGGACGGGCGGGCGCCGCGTTGGGCTGGGGCGCCGGTGCCCGCTTGGGTCCCGCCGGGGCCGGGACCGGCGCCGGCTTGGGGGCGGGTTCGGCGGGGGCGTCGGCGTTCTTGCGGGCCTGACGCTGGGAGGCCTTGGCGTCGGCCTCGGCCTTGCGGGCGGCCTGTTCGCGGGCGCGTTCTTCCTGGCGGCGCTGTTGCTCTTCGGCCCGTTGGGCCGCCTTGTCGGACTGCTCGTCTGTCTTCCGTGCCGCCGAGGCGGGCGAGGCGGGCCCCGCCAGCATGGCCGCGGCGAGCAGGAGGATTCCGAGAAGGCGTTTCGGGTTGCTCAGGCGGTTCATGGCGGGGCTCCTTTCCTTTCGGTCGGCCGGCGCGTCACTTGGACGCGGCGGCACGCTTCTGCATCAGTTCGACGAGCTTCTGGCGCTGCTCGGGGGTCAGCAGGGCCACAAGCTTCCGCGCCAGCGAGAGCTTGTTGAGGCGGTATTCGTTGGCGGCCTCACTGGCCACGTAGTTCTCCAGCACCTTCGGGTCGGGGTTCTCCTTGGTCAGCTCGGCGAGAAAGGCGTCCTTCTCCGGCGCCCGCTGCTGCCGGAGACGTTCCATCTCGTCCACGATGTGCTCGAACTCCGCCATCTGCGCCTGGTCGAGATCGAGCCGTTCCGCCATCCGATGGGCCTTCTCCAGGAACGTGCGGGGCTTCTCGGCCTCCAAGCGCGCCCGGAGGAAGCCAACCAGGAAGAACGCGTTGAACACGACGGACACCGCCAACAGGATCCAGGGAAGTCGGGCCTTCATGACTGTCCCTCCGGCGAGCCGTTGGCCTGGCCCGTAACGGACAGGTCGGGCTCGGAGATCAGGTCCTCGATCTCGCCGGTCACCTGGGCGGCCGCGCGCTGCTCGGCCGTCTGGCGGGCGAGGAAGGTGTCGCCGCCGAAGCTGTACCCTCCCAGCCCGGCCACGATGATGACGGCGGCGGCGGCGGCCCACTGGAGCTTCTGCCACCATCGCCCCGCCGCGGCGACGACGGCGTGGGGGACCTGGACGGCGGGGACGACGAGACTCTTCGCTCGGATCGCAACGGCCGGCGGGGCCGGAGGCGTCGGGAAGTCCTGAAGCCGGCGGAACTCCAGGACCGCCTCGAGCAGGTCGGGGTCTTCAGCCATACGCGCCTCGATCCGCTCGACCGCCTCCGGATCCGCCTTGCCGTCGAGATAGGCTGCCAGGAGGTTGGGGGCGATTTCCGGACCACCCGGAACAGACGTTCGCCTGGCGGCATATTCGCGCCAAAGCCGGCAGCCAAGTTTGTCTTCGCGTTCGCTCATGTCCGTGTCCTCACTGTGTTGTACGGGACGGCCCTCGCCCCCATCCCCAGTCGGGGCGAAAAATCACGGCGGGCCTTCTTTCTCGTAGTATTCGCGCAACCGCTGCAAGGCCTTGTGCTTGGTGCTGCGGACGGTCTGCGCGGAGATCCCCAGCACCCGCCCGACCGCCTCCGGGTCCATGTCCCGGTCGTAGATCAGTTGGAGCACCAGCTTCTGCCGCGCCGTCAGCAGCTCCATCGGGTGCTCGGCCGTGGGGGTGGAGGGGGTCTGCGGTTCCGGCGGGGCGGTCGTCGGCGGGGCGTCGTCCAGCGAGACCGCCTGGAGACGTCGGCGGCGGAGGTGGTCGATCGCCACGGATCGTGAGACGATGGTCAGCCAGGTGGTGATCGACGAGCGGTCCGGGTCATAGCGGCGGAGCAGGGCGAAGTCGTTCCGCACCAGCCGGACGAAGACGTCTTGCGCAACATCCTCCGCCTCCTCGGTGCGGTCGCGCCCCCGGCCCAGGACGCGGCCGACGGCGGCGAAGATCACGCCGGCGTAGCGGTCGACGAAGGCGTCCCACGCCCACTTGCGGCCACGGAGACAGTTTTCGAGAACGTCATCCATCGAAGCCCCAGGTGTCCTTTCCCGGCCGCCCCGGATCATATCCGCGCCCGCCGATCCACGCCAGTTTAGCCGCGACATAGCGGGGAGCGCTCTGCCAATCCCTCCCCCGACCCATGAACAGCGCATGCACAAAGACTCCCCCGATCGGTTATCCTCTCCGCCAGATGATCCGCTTTTCCATCCATTACTTCATGCTGTTCGCGATGTACGCGACGGTCTTTCCGTATTTCCAGCTCCTGCTGAAGTCGCGCGGCTTCTCGATGCGAGAGGTGGGGTTCCTCCAGGGGCTGGTGGTGCTGGCGGGGGTGGGGGGGCCGCTGGCGGTGGGGTATCTGGCCGATCAGCTCGGCCGGCGGCGGACGTTCCTGGTGGCTGGGTGCATCGCCTTCGCCCTGATGATGGTCCCGATGGCGGCCGTGACGCGCGTCGTCGTGGCGGCGGTGCTGGCGGTGGGGATCGGGCTGACCTCGCGGGTGGCGATCCCGTTGACCGACGCCCTGGCCTCGCACGAGCTGCCCGATCCGGCCCGGACCTACGGACGCGTCCGCGTCTGGGGCAGCCTGGGGTTCGTCCTGACCGTCCTGGCCCTGAGCCTGGGCGGGCTGGTGGACGAGTCGTCGTCGATGTCGATGGTCCGGGCGGTGCTCGTGGCGGCGGGCCTGTGCGCGATCACGTCGTCGCTGCTGCCGGACCACCATCGCCGCAGCCGGCTGGCGGGCCCGGCGCCGGCGGGGCAGGGAAGCTTCGGCGGGGCGTTCTGGCTGTTCATCCTGATCGCGGCCTGGCACCCGCTGGCGATGGCGGCGTACTACCAGTTCTTCTCCCTGTACCTCAAGGAGATGTACGGGTTGAAGAAGGCGGTGTGGATCTGGTCGATGGGTTCGGCCGCGGAGATCCCGCTGCTGCTGTTCAGCGCGGCGATCATCCGGCGGATCGGCGTGCCGGCGGCGCTGACGTTGGCGCTGTCGGCGGTGTCGGTGCGTCTGCTGGTGCTGGCGCAGGTCCCGCCGCTGCCGGTGGTGCTGGCGTCACAGTTGCTGCACGCGCTGACCTTCGGACTGTTCCACGCCACCTCGATCGAGTTCCTCCGCCGCTGCGCCCCGCCCGCGCGGCGCGGGCTGGCGATGGCGATCTATGCCGGCGTGGCCCTGGCACTGCCGGGCTGGATCGGCAGCAGCCTCGGCGGCCTGGCGATCCAGCGATGGGGGTATCCCACAGCCTACCTGGCCTATGCGGCCGCTCCGGTGGTGGGCCTGGTGGTCCTGGCGGCGGTGGGGGGGAGGCTCGAGGCGGCGGGGGGAGATGAGAAGCAGCAGAAGCGAATAGTGAATGTCGAATAACGAATATCGAATCATGAAGTGAACGGCGGGTGGCATGGTTACGCGTTTTTTGCGTAACCATGTTGGCGCCGGGGGCGGGCGCGCTCCCCGTTGGGTCGCGGCGAAACTTCAGGAATAGGGGCACGATCCGCCGGCGGAGTTGGGGCAGTTGGCGGCGCAGGGCGGGGCCGAGGCGCTGCCGCTGCTGACCTGGGCGGAGAAGATCGAGAAGATCTTCTCGGTCTGCTTCGAGCGGCACTCGGCGCACGCGTGGGGGCCGGGGGCGTCGGCCTTCTCGAGGAACTCGGTCACGTGGCCGCACTTCCTGCATCGGTATTCGAAAATCGGCATGGGCGGTGTCCTGTGTCGCACGGGTGACAAGGCCACCCGCGGCAAGGAATTGTACCCGATCCACGTCCTCCCGTCATGGCGTTTCGCCCCGAACCGACGGGCAGCGCGTCGCTTCGCCCACGGCGAGCGGAACACACGGGTGCCACAGGCTGCTTGCAGCCTGTGTTCGTCCCCCACATGCCCTTGGGCACGGGCTGCGAGCAGCCCGTGGCACCCCATTACCCGGGCCATCTGTCCGGCGGATCCCGGAAGCGGAACTTCGCCACCGTCCCGCGCTGGGCCACCGCGGGCAGGACCGATTCCGCCGGGCCGATCACCGCCAGGTGGAACCGCCCGTCGCCGATCAGCCGCCGGGCGGCGGCGCCGATGGCGTCGGCGTCGGTGAGGAGGATCGCCCGCCAGTCGGCCTCGATTTCGTCGAGGGTCAGCCCGGCCCGCATGGCGTCGGTGACGTAGCCCAGCACGGCCGACGGGCTGGTCAGGCCCAGCGGCAGGGATCCGTGCAGGTGCCGCCGGGCGGTATCGGCCTCCTCGTCGGTGAAGCCCTCGTCCGCGGCCTCGGCGAGGGTGGCGTCGATCAGCTCGAGCATCCGGGGCAGGTTATCCAGGCGGGTGTAGGTCTGGACGGTGAACGGGGTCAGGGCGGGCTGCTCGGGCAGGATGGCGTGGATGCCGTAGGTCTGCCCCATCTCGCCGCGGACGCGCCGCATCAGCCGGCTGGTCAGCCCGCCGCCGAGGATCCGTACGGCCAGGCGCAGGGCGACCCGGTCCGGATCGCCCGCCCGCACGCCCGCGCGCGACAGGGCCACGAAGGCCTGGGTGGTCTTGGGCAGGTCCATCGCCCACACGTCCGCGGCGGAGGGGATCGGCGGCGGCTCGGGCGGCAGGGGGGCGTCGGCGGGAGCGACCAGGGCGGTCAGCGTCCGCAGCAGGTCAAAGCCGTCATCGGCACTGACGTCCCCGCCGATGGCGGCCAGCACGGGCCCGCGGCGCTGGAACGCCGCCCGCGCCATCGCGGCGGCGTCGGCATGACGATGCCCGGCGACAACCTTGGCGTGGGGCACCTGGGCGTTGGGGTGGTCGGGCCCGAGGACCTGGCGCGGGGGAAGCTGCCGGATCATCGTCGTCGGCTGGGCGAGCTGCTCGGTCATCGACCCCCGATAGCGGCGAACGATCTGCTTCCACCGGTCCGCGTCCAGTGCGGGCCCCGCCAGCAGCGCAGCCAGCCGATCGGCCGCCAGAGGCAGGTCTTCGCTGAGGCATCCGAGGCGCCCGATCCATTCGCCGGGGGCGGCCTGGACGTCGACGGTGATGGCGTCCTGCTCCAGCTCGCGCCGCCACGCGAGCGGGTCGATGCCGGCGGGCCCTTCGCTGAACAGATCGGCCGCCATCCCCGCCAGGCCTCCCTGCCCACGCCGCTGGAGGAGCTGCCCGCCCGCACAGCTCACCCAGCCCGCGCAGCGCGGCACGTCCCGCCGCGCCAGGCACAGCAGCGTCGCGCCGTCCGCCTCGCGGGCGATCTCGATCGGCGGCAGCAGTGTCTTCATCGGCGCCATAGCTTGCTCGCAATCCCCACCGGCCACATCCACCACCGCATCCGTTCGGGCGTCACGTCCAGCTCCAGCGTGCTGTCGGCGGCGAACAGCTCCGCCGCCAGCGCCCGGACGCGGTCGGGCGTGACCTTCGCCAACTCATCCAGCTCGTTCTCGTAGGTGCGCCAGTCGCCCGTGAGGGTCTCGGCCACCCCGAGCTGGAACATCCGCCGCTGCGGGTCGTACTGCTCGTCCGCCCGGCCTGAGCGGGCCTGCTTGACGCACCGGGCGAGGCGGTCCGGGTCGGGGCCGTTGGCGGCCAGGCGTCCGCACACCTCCCGCAGCACGCGCCGCCGCCGGGCGAAGGAGCCGGGGGGCAGGAAGGCACCGAACGTCACCAGCGCCCCGCCGTGCCGGCCTTCGATCATCAGCGCGCCCGCCTGGACGCACAGGTGCGTCCGCTCGACCAGCGCCTCGCGGATCAGCGACGTCCTGCCCTGCGCGATCAACCGCGCGAGCACCTTCAGCGCCGCCCGATCGGTCTGGGCCGGCGGGGCCAGCCGGTGCACGGCGGCGATTAACGGCACCTGGAACGGCACGCGAAGGGCCAGCTCGCCCGTCAGCGGCCTGAAGGGGCCGACGGGCTCGGCCGGGGCCTGCTCCGCCTCGGCCTGCCAGTCGCCGAAATGTCGCTCCGCCTGCTCGCGGACCTGTTCGCCCGTCACGTCGCCCGCCACCACGCCGAAGACGCGCTCCGGGCGGTAGCAGGTGCGGTAGAACGCCTCCAGGTCGTCCCGGGTGGTGTTCTCCAGGTCCTCCGCCCGCCCCAGCGGGTCCAGGCCGTAGGGGTGGCCCTGCCCGATCCTCCGGTGGATCTGCCGCATGGCCTTGACCATCGGCTGGTTCTCGTAGACGTGCAGCTCCTCCAGCACGACCTTGCGCTCGACATCCAGGTTCTCGCCGGTCAGCGCCAGGTGCCGGAAGCGGTCGGCCTCCAGGCGGAACACCTCCTCCACCGCCTCCGACGGGACGGTGTCGTAGTAGACCGTCGCGTCGATGCCCGTGCCCGCGTTGTACTTGCCGCCAAGGGCCTCGATCCGCCGGCTGTGCTCTTGGGGGCCGACGTTGGCGGAGCCCCGGAACATCATGTGCTCGAAGAGATGCGCGATTCCCCGCCGATCCTCCGGCTCATCCGGCACGCCCGCCATCGCCCAAAGCCCCACCGCCGCGACAGGGCAGGCGTGGTCGGCGGCCACGATGAACCGCATCCCATTGGATAGCTCGAATGCCCCGGTGGATCCCATGCCTCCAGCATATACGGACCGGACCGGTTCTTCAACGTGGTATCCGGCCGGGATTTACGGGGTGATCACCATCCGCCAGCAGAGGTGGGGGCGTTTGCGGGCGAAATCCTCCGGGACGGTCCTGTCGGTGATCTCCTGAATCTCCGCCCAGCCCAGCTCCGGCTCGGCGAGCTTGAACCGGCGAAAGTTGGTGGCGAAGTAGATCACCCCGCCCGGCGGCATGAGGGCGCGGAGGGCGGTCAGCAGCCCAGCGTGGTCGCGCTGGACGTCCCAGTAGTCCGGCTCGCCCTTGCGGTTGGAGAAGGTCGGCGGGTCCACCACCGCCAGGTCGTACCGCGGGCCCGGGCGGTGCTCCGACAGGAAGCGCATGGCCTCGGCCTGGAGGAAGCGGTGGGCCGGGCCGGTGAAGCCGTTGGCGGCCATGTTCCGCCGGGCCCAGTCCAGGTACGCCTCGGACCGGTCGACCGTGGTGGTCGACGCCGCCTGGCCCGCGGCCGCGTACACCGTGAATGCCCCCGTGTAGGCGAAGAGGTTCAGGAAGCGTTTGCCCGCGGCCTCCTCCCGGACCATCGAGCGGGTGACGCGGTGGTCCAGGAACAGCCCCGTGTCCAGGTAGTCCGACAGGTTCACCTCGAACACCAGGCCGCCCTCGTGGGCCTGGATGATCCTGCCCTGCTCGCCCAGCCGCTGGTACTGGGCAGCGCCCCGCTGGCGCAGGCGGCGCTTCAGGAACACGTCGGCCACCGGCACACCCACCGTCTCGGCCGCGGTGCGGACCATCAGGTCCAGCCAGTCGGCGTGCTGGGCGAGGTCATGCTCGTGCGGGCGGTCGTATTCGGCGATGTGCAGGGCGTGCTCGTACAGGTCCACCGCCAGGGGCACCTCGGGGATGTCCCGGTCGTACAGGCGGTAGCAGGTGATCTGCCGCCGCGCCGGCCAGCGGCGGCGGTGGCGCGCCATCCTGCCCAGGCGGTTGGCGAAGACCTCCGCCTGCTGCCGGGCCTTGTCCGTCAGCCCCCCGAAAACAGGGCCTTGAGCGGAGTCTCCAACGGGTCGTTCCTCTCCGCCGGCGGCTTCCCC